>CALRPK020000383.1:0-3408 GCA_943370015.1 Paracoccus haematequi | reverse complement strand
CGCGCCGGGGGAAGAGCATCTGTTCTACGCCGTGGTGATGTTCGGCATCGGCTTTATCGGGATGGAATTCGCCACCATCTTTACCAATGCGCTGATGCCATCCTTGGGCGATCACGATGACCTTGGCGGGATCAGCGGATCGGGCTTTGCCTTTGGCTATCTGGGCGGGTTCATCGCGCTGGTGCTGATGCTGGGCTTGTTTGCTGAGAATGCGGCGACGGGAAAGACGCTGTTCGGGATTGATCCCCTGTTCGGCCTTGACCCCGAAGCGCGGGAGGGCACGCGCGCCGTGGGGCCGCTGACCGCCATCTGGTATGCGGTGTTCATGGTGCCGTTCTTTTTGTGGGTGCGCGAACCGAAGGTCGAACCCCGCCCCATCCGTCTGGGCGCGGCGCTGTCCAGCCTTGGCGCGTTGCTGGCATCGCTGCGCTTCCGGCCCAGTTTGGCGGCCTATCTGACCTCATCCCTGTTTTACCGCGATGCGTTGAATGCGCTTTACGGCTTTGGCGGGGTCTATGCGTCGGGCGTGCTAGGCTGGTCGATCATCGACATCGGCACCTTTGGCGTGGTTGGTATCGTCGCGGCGGTGATCGCCAGTTTCATCGGCGGCAAGATGGATCGTCGGCACGGACCAAAGCCCGTGATCGTGCTGTCCATCCTTGTCCTGATGGCCGTCTGTGCGGTGATCGTGGGCCTGACCCGCGAAAGCCTGTTCGGCATCCCGCTTGATCCGGTGTCCAACACCTCGGACCAGATCTTCTACCTCTGCGGTGCCTTGATCGGTGCGGCGGGGGGCACGTTGCAGGCCGCAAGCCGCACGATGATGGTGCGCCACATCACCCCTGACCGCGCGACCGAGGCGTTTGGCCTGTTCGCCCTGTCGGGCAAAGTGGCGTCCTTCATCTCTCCGGCCTTGATCGGGGTGGTGACCCACGCGACCGGATCACAGCGCATCGGGATTTCGCCGCTGATCGTGATGTTCGCGATTGGGCTTTTTCTGTTACTGTTTGTCCGGGCAAAGGGTGAGCAGGCATGATGCAGGTCTTTCGGGTTTTGGCGGCGGTTCTGGCGCTGGGTGTTGCGCCCGCGATGGCCGAGGTGCGGGCGAACCAGTTGTTCGGCGCGGTGGATGGGCCCTCCGATCAGGCCAGCCAGCCCATTGGCAGCTATGCCAAGGGCTGCGCTGCAGGGTTGATGCAACTGCCCGAGACCGGGCCGACATGGCAGGCTATGCGCCTGTCGCGCAATCGCAACTGGGGCCAGCCGGAACTGGTGCAATTCCTGATCGACCTGTCGCAACAGGCCCGCGCCATCGGCTGGGCCGGGCTTTACATCGGGGATATGAGCCAACCGCGCGGCGGGCCGATGACATCGGGCCACGCCAGCCACCAGATCGGGCTGGATGCCGACATCTGGCAATTGCCGCCCCAGCGTCTGGACCTGAGCCGGGCCGAGCGGGAGAGTATCTCCTCCATTCCCGTCCGGTCGGCGGATCAACGCAGCATCACCAGCAACTGGACCCCGTCGCACAAGGCGGTGATGCGGGCGGCGGCGTTGGACCCGCGCGTGGACCGCATTTTCGTCGCCGCCGCGGTCAAGATTGAGATGTGCCGCACTGCCACTGCCGCCGATACCGCTTGGTTGCAGAAAATCCGCCCGGTGGCAGGACATGACACGCATTTCCATGTGCGGCTGAAATGCCCTGCCGGGGCCAGCAATTGCGTGACCCAGACGCCGACAGTCAGTGAATTGTCCAAGGGCGGCAATGGCTGCGATGATACCTTGATGTGGTGGGTGACCGATTACCTGAACCCGCCCAAGACCCCCAAGCCCGATGACAAACCGGTGGAGCGGGAGCCTACGGCACGCGAACTGACGCTTGCAGATTTGCCCGCCCAATGCGCCGCCGTACTTTCCTCGGACTAAGCGGGGCGGCTGTCGCTGCGCTGTCCTTGCAGGGCAGTGCAGGGCAGACGCCACCGCAGGGCTTGATCGGCAGTTACACGTGGCGGCACGGGCCCAAAGGCTTGGGCGGGCTGTCAGGACTGCGGCTGTCGCGTGATGGAATGGGGTTCACCGCCATCAATGATCGGGGCGGTTGGCTGAGTGGGCGGTTTGACCGAGACTCAGCGGGGCGGATCGTTGGGGTTGCTTCGGGACCGGTGACATTGCTGCGCGCACTTGGCGCATCGCCGCTGCGCAAAGGGCGGACGGATTCCGAAGGATTGGCCTTCGCACCGGATGGGTCGGTCTATATCTCCTTCGAGCATGAGGTGCGCGTGCTGCGCTATGCCCGGATGGACGGACCAGCGGAAAACCTTCCGACGCCAGCGGCCTTTGCCGATCTTCCGGCCAATCAGGCGCTTGAGGCTTTGACCGTTGACTCGCGCGGCGTGGTTTATGCCTTGCCCGAAGGCCCGCAGGACGCAGCGTTTCCGGTCTGGCGGTTTCGCAACGGAACGTGGGATCAGCCCTTCGCCATACCGGCGCGCGATGACTTCTTGGCGGTGGATGCCGATTTCGGCCCGGATGGACGGTTCTATCTGCTGGAGCGAGATTTCCACGGGCTGGCAGGCTTTGCCAGCCGGGTGCGGTCGTTCCTTCTGACACCATCCGGCCCCCGGGATGAGCGGACCGAAATGCAAAGCGAATTGGGCCGCCACGATAACCTTGAAGGTCTGTCCGTCTGGCAGGACGCGCAAGGGCTGCGGTTGACCATGGTGTCGGATGACAACTTCATGTTCTTCCAGCGCACCGAATTCGTGGAATATCGGGCGGGCGGAGCACGGGTCTGATCCTGCCGCCCGAAAGGATGCGTTGACAGGCGCGGCTTGCGGGCGTATCGGCCCCGCTGTTCCGCATGAGGCGGGACCAAGTCTCCGCGACCTTGTAAAAACGGAAGTCACATATGACCCGCTTGTCCCTTTATGGCGTCCTTGCCATGACGCTTGTCGTTCTGGCGTCGAACATCCTTGTGCAATATCCGGTCGGCCAATGGCTGACTTGGGGCGCGTTCACCTATCCCTTGGCCTTTTTGGTGTCCGACATCGTCAACCGGCTTGAGGGTGCGAAAGCCGCCCGTCGGGTGGTCTATGTCGGGTTCATCGTGGGCTTGGGCTGTTCGGTGGTCGGATCGCAGATCATGACCGAATTCGGCCCCTTGGTGACCCTGCGCGTCGCCCTTGGGTCGGCCACGGCCTTCCTTCTGGGACAGTTGCTGGACATCACCGTGTTTGACCGTCTGCGCCGCAATGTGGCGTGGTGGAAAGCGCCGTTCGTTTCCACCCTGTTCGGGTCCACCATCGACACGGGCATTTTCTTCACCATCGCCTTTTCCAGCGCACTGATCTGGATCGAACCCGGCAATGACGTGTCTTGGGCTGCTGGTCCGGTGCCGCTGCTGGGCTT
>CALRPK020000382.1:0-3413 GCA_943370015.1 Paracoccus haematequi | reverse complement strand
GGCGGTTTGCACTGACAGCCGCGCCGCCAGATCGTCCCGCTCTGCCACCAGCGCGGCGTAATCCGCCTGTGCCGCCAACAGTTGCGCGGCGGCTTTCTTGGCCGCCACCTCTGCATCGGCCATCGCCTGCGCTGCGGCGGTCTGCACATCAACAAGCGTGGACTCGGCCAAGGTCCGCGCGGCGGTTTGATCTTTCACCTGCGCCACGGCTTGATCACGCGCGGTGGTCAAGTCTGCAACCTGTGCGGAAAGCTCGGTCTGCGCAGCGGTCAGGTCTGCGACCTGAGCGGCGGCCTGATCGCGGGCAGCGGTCAAGGTCGACACCTGCGCCGCCAGATCGGCCTGCGCCGCCGTCAGGTCGGCCACTTGCGCGGTGGCCTGATCCCGCGCGGCTGTCATCTCGGCCAAGGTTTGCGCAGCGGCATCGGCCTTGGCCTGCCAATCGGCGCGCTCTTGCGCCAAGGCGCTTTCTGCCGTGGCCTGCGCCGATTTCGCCTCGGCCAAAGCCGCGCTCAGGCTGTCGCGTTCGGTGACGGCGGCGGCAAGCTCGTCTTGGCGCTGCGCCAGATCGGCCAGCGCGGCATCACGGGCGGCGGTCAGGTCCGCCACCTGATCCGTCGCCGCCACCAAGGCCGTGTCGCGGGCATCCAGATCGCTGCCCAGACGGTCCGCCTCGGCGATGGCAGCATCTAGTTCCGCCTGAAGGTCGGTCACCGACACGGCCAAGGCATCGGCGCGGTCAGTCAAATCGGCAACCGAAGCGGTTTGTTCGGCAAGCTGCGCCTCTTGTGTCGCGATGGTTTCGGCGCGGGCGTCCAGTTCTACCTGCGCGGCGGAAAGGTTGGCGAGCGCCTCATCCGCCTCGGCGCGCAGGGCGCTGCGCTGGTCGTCCCAGTCGGCGGTCAGACGCGCCAGATCGTCCAGCGCGGTGTCGCGCTCTTGTGACCGGGCGGCAAGTTCGCCCTGCAAGGCCACAAGATTAGCCCGCAATCCTTCGGAATCCATCTCGACCGGGGCAGCCGATGCGGCGCAATCCGCCGCTGCCGCATCCCAGACTTGCCCCGTTGCATGGCAGGCGCGGATGGCATCCTGCGCCGCCCGTGCATCGGCAGCGGCCATGCCCAAGGGCACCAGATCCAGTGCCGCGCCATCCATCACGAACCACAAGGGCAGCGCCACCCAGTCCGCCGCCGCCACAGGGGGCAGCACGCCGGGGGCCGCGATCACACAGGGGAGCGCACGTTCAGCCGCAAGGGCGCAGAGCGTGTCACGCCGCGCGGCGATGGCCGTGGCATCACTGACCGGGGCCGCAGACAGCACACCCTCCAACGCCCCCATCACATCGCCGCCGAAATCCAGAAACTGCGCCGCCGCCCCGCCTGCCATCTGGCCAAGGATCACATCATTGGCGGGGTTCGGCTCTGGCGTGCCTTGGGCCAGCACCACACCGCGCAGGCCCGTCAGCCGTTGCGCAGCTGCGGTCACCCGCGCCAAGGCGTCGGGGTCGCTTTCCAGCCCCGGACCCACCAGAACCAGCACCACATGCGCGGCATCATCCCCCGGCGGGATGGCATCGGCCAAGGCGGTCAAAGCATCGGCCAAAGCGTCGGTCAGGGTGCCATCGCCCGCCTCTGCCGCTGGCCATTCGGCGCGCAGACCGGCGGCGGCAACCTGACCTTCGTCGCGCAAAGCGCCGGTGTCATAGATCACTTGGCGTGAGAATTCGGTGATCTTGCCACCTTCGGACAAGGTCCGGGACAGGTGCTGCAACGACTCAAGTGTGAAGTCGCGGGCATAATCGCTGCCGTCGACCAGCACATGCAGCACCACCTTGGCAGGTGTCGCTGTGCCAGAGGGGTCAAGCGCTTCGGGCATCACGGGCACCCAGGCGCCCGCCATCAGCACCGGATGGCCGATGGTGGTGGGCGCGGTTTCCACGGCAAAGATCGGCAGGCCCATCACGGGAAACACCCCGCCCGGCTGTTCGGTCAAGGCCGGGCGCAGACTGTCGGCACCGCCGCCTTGCAGGTAAAGCCGCCCCCGTGCCGCACTGTCCCACAAGGGCAGGTCAGGCCGGTCGCCACTGTCGCGCCCCGGTTCGGCCATCGCCACCAGACCCGCCTGCCCTGCGGCGGGCGCGATCAGGTCGGCGGCACTTACGGCGAAACTGGCCCCAGTGCTATCCTGCACCGTCACCACCGCGCTGCCCGGTCCCGTGCGATCCAGTATCTGCAAGGGCAGGCCAAAGGGGACAGTGACCGCCTCACCCGTCGCAACACCGCTGGCATCGACCACTGCCAGCGGGCTCAGGCGCGGCAGGGCCTCTTCGGCCTGCGCGAGGGGTGTCAGGAACAGACCACAGATCAGCGCGGCACACAGTCGTTTCATTCGATCCATCCCATCACCCCGGGGCGATTGCAGTCTTTGGCCATGGCCGCGAAGGCCGCCGAAAATCCCTTGGCGCTGAAGGCGACGCCCACGGGTGACCCATCCGCCGCGCTGCCCTGAATGACCACCTGCGCGCCGCGCCGGATTGCCACCATCATCGCGTTGGACATGGCGCCATTCGCCAGAGGTTGCGGGATCAGCGCGGCAGAGGTGGGTTCAACCGTCAGGTTGAACGCGTTGTCATCCACCTTGGCCACGATGGCGGCCCCGCCGTTGAACGGGTTGGGCTTGGCAAGGTCGATGGCCATGCGCCCGCCCTTGTCGCCCCGGCCCACAGCAAATTCCATGCGGGTGGCGGGATTGGCCCCGGCGACATTTGTGGCCGTGGTCGCGATGCGGCAGGTGTTGCCATCAGGGCTGCGCAGTTGCACCCAATCGCCAAAGGGGGCCACCACCACCTCACCGCCCACGGGCGCAGGCGCAGGGGCGGCTTTCGGCGGGGCGGCGGCCAGCAGGTCTTTCACCGCAGCCGCGGTCAGATACTCGCCCGCAGACAGGCCCTTTTCGGTGTTGTACTGCGCGATGAAGCGGCGGTCCGTCACGGTCAGCGCGGCATCGGTGCCGACCTCGGTTCCCGGTTCACCGTATTTCGCGGCCAGCGCTTGGCGCAGGCGCAGGCGGTCCGCGTCGGACAGGGTCAGGGCCGCCTCGGCCTCACGGTATTCCACCGGGGTTTGCGGGGTGACATCCAGCCCCGGCGCGCGGCAGGCCAGTGTGGCCAGACGCCAGACATCCACCGAGTGCAAACCGTCATAGCGGGCGCTGGAATAGCTGCCCTTGGCGTCCTTGATCGTCAGGTAAAGGCTGTCCTTGCCCTCAGGCTTTGGCACCAGACCGGCCCAGAAGGGATCGGCCTGCAACGCCGCCGCATCCAGCCCCTGCCGTCCCAGAAACGGTGTGCGCGTGCCGTCGCGGATCACCACAGCCTCAGCGATGTCCTTGCCATCCAGCCCAAAGGCAAAACC
>CALRPK020000381.1:0-3419 GCA_943370015.1 Paracoccus haematequi | reverse complement strand
CGGTTTCATCACCTGCTGGCCCGCCTGTCGCAAAGCCCGGTTCTGATGCGAGAGATTGACCGCATCACCGCTTTGCCCTTCGCCTCGCCCTCGGCCTTTCTGGATGACCAGTCGCGGCAGGGGCAGTTGATCAAATCGCTGGCCCATGCCCAAGAGCAGCACCGCGCCATCATCGACGCCATCCAGAACCGCGAAGGCTTTCGCGCCGAATCGCTGGCGCGCGAACATGCCCGCGCGGCGCGGCGCAACGTCGAATTCCTGCTGTCGCATGAGGCCGCGCTGCGCGAAGGACTGACAAGTCTGGCGATCCTGTCCGGCACGGCATAAATGTATACATAAACTGCCGCGCAAAGGCGTTTTCGGCTTGATTTAGGCCATCACCTCCTTATGTATGTATACATTGTTCTTAGGGAGGAACCTCTGATGGCGCTTAGCCTGTCAACCGTCATGGCTGCGGCCGGCAATCCGGTCACCATGCTGCGGAACTCCAAGGCCGGGATGTATGTGTATCCGGTCGTGGCACCTGAATTCCAAAACTGGCGCAATGAACAGGTGGCGTGGCGTCAATCCGCCGTGCTGTTTGACCAGTCGCACCACATGGACGAAGTGATTGTCGAAGGCCCGGACGCCACCGCCTTCCTGTCGCATCACGGCATCAACTCCTTCGCCAATTTCGACCTGAACCGCGCCAAGCATTTTGTGCCCGTGACGCCCAACGGCCATGTCATCGGCGACCACATCATCTTCCGCGAGCGTGAGGATAAATACATCCTCGTTGGTCGTGCCCCGACCTCAAACTGGCTGATGTTCTGCGCCGCCTATGGCAAGTGGAACGTCCGTCTGCGCTATGACCCCCGCAGCCCGTCCCGCCCCGAAGGCGAGCGTGTGCTCCGCGAACACTACCGTTTCCAAATCCAAGGCCCCGACGCGCCGAAGGTGTTTGAGAAAATGAACGGCGGGCCGGTGCCGGACATCAAGTTCTTCCATGTCGATTGGATCAACATCGGTTCCAAAAAGGTCCAAGCGCTGCGCCACGGCATGTCGGGCGCGCCGGGGTTGGAAATCTGGGGGCCGTATAAGGACAAGGATTACATCCACTCCACAATCCTTCAGGCCGCGCGCGATGCGGGCGTCAATCTGGTGCAATGCGGCAGCCGCGCCTATTCGACCAACACCTTGGAATCGGGCTGGATTCCCTCGCCCCTGCCGGGCATCTACACCGGCGACGGCATGTTGGCCGACTACCGCGATTGGCTGGGGGCCGACAGCTATGAGGCCGCGGGGGCCATCGGTGGCAGCTTCGTATCGGCCAATATCGAAGACTACTACGTCAACCCGTTTGAACTGGGGTATGACTTCTACATCGGCTGGAAGAAGGACGACTTCATCGGCAAGGCCGCTTTGACCGCGATGAAGGGCAGCGCCAAGAACCGCAAGAAGGTGACCTTCGAATGGAACCGCGACGATGTGCTGAAGGTCATCGCCTCGAACTTTGAACCGGGCGTGCCGTTCAAGTGGATCGACTTCCCGCAGCCCAACTATGCCTCCTCCAGCGCCGATATGATCGTCAATGACGCAGGCAAGATGGTGGGGATGAGCATGTTCAACGGCTATTCCTACAATGAACGCACCATGCTGTCCTTGGGTGTGGTCGCGCAGGATGTGCAGGAGAACGACATCCTGACGTTGAAGTGGGGCGAGCCGGAGACGACGGGCAAAACCTCAACCGAACCCCACCGCCAGACCGAAATCCGCGTGCGTGTCGCGGCAACGCCTTATGCGGCTGAGGCGCGGACCAACTACGCCGACAGCTGGCGCACCAAACGCTAACTCTTCCTGTCGACTGGGCCGTCCCCAAGCGGGGGCGGCTTTTTTCTGAAGGGGTGGAGTGATGGCGACAGTCCTGTTGATACCGGGCCTTGTGTCCGATGCGTTTGTCTGGGCCGGTGTGACCGCCGCGCTGCCCAGTGTGGTGGCGGATGTGACCACGCAAGCCAGCATCCCCGATATGGCGCGCGCGTTGTTGGCGCGGCATCCGGGGCGGCTGATCCTTGCCGGTCATTCGATGGGCGGCCGCGTGGCCATGGAAATGGCGCGCATGGCCCCCGGCCGGATTGCGGGGATGGCGCTGCTGAATACGGGCATGCACCCAAGGCGAGAGGGCGAAGAGGCCAAGCGCCAAGCGATGATCGACCTTGCCCATCATCAGGGCATGGCGGCGCTGGCGGCGGCATGGCTTCCGGGGATGTTGAACGCCGAAACCACGCCTGACCCCGCGCTGATGGCCGACCTGACCGCAATGGTCTGCCGCATGACGCCCGACATCCACGAACGCCAGTTGCGCGCCCTGCTGTCGCGCTCGGATGCGGCGGCGACGCTGACCTACAAGGGGCCGATGCTGCTGATCGTCGGGCGGCAAGACCAGTGGAGTCCTGTGGCCCAGCATCAGGACATCGCCCGCCTCTGCCCCCAAGCGCGGCTGGAGATCATTGAAAACGCGGGCCATTTTGCGCCGGTGGAGCAACCCGCCACCGTGGCCGCCTTGCTGGCCGATTGGGCCAAGACGGTTGCCATGGTCGATGCAGAGCTTGACCGCATTCCCGATACGCCTTTGTTCGACCGCCCGCGATCCAACACCGGCTATGCCTTGAACAAGATGGCGATGGGCCTCTCCACGCCCGAAGGCCGCGCGGCGTTCCTGGCCGATGAATCCGCCTACCTCGACCGTTTTGCCCTGACCCCCGACCAACGCGCCGCCGTTCAGGCGCGGGATTGGGCAGAGATGGTCCGCTTGGGCGGCAACCTGTTCTATATCCTGAAAATTTCTGCCGTAGACCCCACGCCGATCCGCGCGATTGGGGCGGCGCAGGCGGGGCTTAGCCTTGATGCGTTTCTGGAAACCCGGCTGGGAAAGGTGACCAATGGCTAAACTGATCGCAGGTCTGGGCACCAGCCATGTGCCCTCAATCGCCGCCGCGCTGGACAAGTGTCTGCGCGACAGTGACGAATGGAAACCGTTCTTTGACGGATACATCCCGGCGCAAGAGTGGATCGCCGCGCAAAAGCCCGACATCGCGGTGGTGATCTTCAACGACCACGGCAATGCGTTCTTCCTTGACCGCGTCCCAACTCTCGCCCTTGGGGTCGCGGATCGGTATGAGCCGATTGACGAAGGTTGGGGTCCGCGCCCGGTGCCCGCCTTTGAAGGCGCGGCGGATTTTGCTTGGCATCTGGCCGATCAGATGGTCAGCCGCCATTTCGACCCGCTGATCTGCCGCGAATTGGCGGTGGATCACGGGATGCAGGTGCCGATGGAACTGGTCTTTGGTCGCCCTAAAGCATGGCCCGTAAATGTGGTGCCGATCCTTGTGAACACGATCCAATATCCCATCCCCACCCCGCAACGAATGTGGGAGCTT
>CALRPK020000380.1:0-3421 GCA_943370015.1 Paracoccus haematequi | reverse complement strand
TGCTGCGGGCGGATCGGCTGTCGGTCGTGCCGGGGGCGGATGGGTGGCCGGTGGCCTATGACTATACCGTATCGGGCCGGACGCATCGCTTTGCCATGACGGGCGAGGTGCCGCCGATCTGCCATATCCGCAACTTCCACCCGCAGGATGACCATTACGGGTTGTCCCCGCTTCAGGCGGCGGCGGTGGCGGTCGATGTGCACAATGCGGCCTCGACCTGGTCCAAGGCGCTTTTGGACAATGCGGCGCGGCCTTCGGGGGCGATCGTCTACCGGGGGGGCGAGGGGCAGGGCACGCTGTCGGCGGATCAGTATGACCGGCTGGTGAGCGAGATGGAAAGCCACCATCAGGGCGCGCGCAATGCGGGGCGGCCGATGCTGCTGGAGGGGGGCCTCGATTGGAAGCCGATGGGATTCAGCCCTTCGGACATGGAGTTTCACAAGACCAAAGAGGCGGCGGCGCGCGAGATTGCCACGGCCTTTGGTGTGCCGCCGATGCTGCTGGGCGTGCCCGGTGAGGCGACATTCGCCAATTACGCCGAGGCGAACCGGGCGTTCTACCGGGTGACGGTGCTGCCGCTTGCGGCGCGGGTGTTGGCGGCGGTGTCGGCGTTTCTCTCGCAGCATCTGGGCGAGGTGGTGGAGTTGAAGCCCGACCTCGACAACATCCCCGCGCTAGCGGGCGAGCGGGATGCGGCTTGGGCGCGGGTGGCGGCGGCGGATTTCCTGTCGGCCAATGAAAAGCGGGCCGTGCTTGGGCTGCCGCCGCAGGAAAGCGCATGACGCGGGGCGTTACGGGCGGATCGCGCTTTCTGTTCGACGGGTTCGACGCCGCGCAGGCGCGGATCGAGGCGAATGAGCGGGTGGCCGAGGAACGCTGGGCCGCGCTCGATTTCCGGCTCGCGCAGATCGATGCCGCGCTGGAGCGGTTGGAGCGGCGGTTGTGGCTTGGGGTCTATGGCGCGCTGGCCTTTCTGCTGGCGCAGGGGGCCGAGGCGGTTCTGAACGCGGCAATGAGGTGAGGCATGGTGTTGGAACACAAGGACTACCGGCCCAAGGCCGGGCTGACGGTCGTCGATGGCGCGGTGATCGAGGGCTATGCCTCGGTCTTTGGGGTGGCGGATCAGGGCGGGGATATCGTCATGGCCGGGGCCTATGCTGCCAGTCTGAAGCGGCTGGGGGCCGAGGGGCGGCGGGTCAAGATGCTGTGGCAGCATGATCCGGGCCAGCCCTTGGGCGTCTGGGATGAGATCCGCGAGGATGCCCATGGGCTATGGGTCAAGGGGCGGGTGCTGACGGACCTTGCCCGAGGGCGCGAGGCGGCGGCGCTGCTGGCGGCGGGGGCGATTGATGGGCTGTCGATCGGCTATCGCACGATCAAGGCCGACCGCGATGCCAAGGGGCGGCGCCTTCTGGCGGAGGTGGAGTTGTGGGAGGTGTCCTTGGTGACATTCCCCATGCTGCCCGAAGCGCGGGTCGCGGTGAAGGGTGGTGGGCTTGACGCGGCGCTGGCAGAGATTGCCCGCGCTTTTGAGGCGGCGCGTGCTGATCTGGCGGCGCGCCGGGACTGAACGGAGGACAACGATGGACGAACAAGCAACGGTCCCGGGGCTCCGGGCCGCCGTGGAAGGATTCCTGAACGAGTTCAAGGCGTTTCAGGGGGAAGTGAAAGTCAGTTTGCAACAACAGGATGACCGCATGACGATGCTGGACCGCAAGACGACACATCATGGCCGCCCGGTGCTGACCGGTGCGGTGGACAATGCCGCCCCGCATCGCAAGGCGTTTGATGCCTATCTGCGCTCGGGCGATGACGACGGCCTGCGTGGGCTGGTGCTGGAGGGAAAGGCGCTGTCCACCACCGTGGCAGCCGATGGCGGCTATCTGGTGGACCGCGACACCGCCGAGGCCATTCGGTCGCAACTGCTGTCGACCGCTTCGTTGCGCGCGGTGGCCTCGGTGGTGGAGGTGGAGGCTGCGTCGTTCGACGTGCTGATCGACCGCAGTGAGGTGGGGTCGGGCTGGGCGACCGAAGCCACGGCGACCGGCGAGACGGCGACACCGCTGCTGGACCGTATCCAAATCCCGCTGCACGAGTTGTCGGCGATGCCCAAGGCCAGCCAGCGCTTGCTGGACGACAGCGCCTTTGACGTTGAGGGCTGGCTGGCGGGCAAGATCGCGCAGCGTTTTCAGCGTGCCGAAGCGGCGGCCTTTATCACGGGCGATGGGGTCGACAAGCCCCGTGGGTTTTTGACCACGCCGAAGGTGGCGAATGGGGTCTGGGCTTGGGGATCGCTGGGCTATGTGCCCACAGGGGCGGCGGCGGATTTCGCGGCGGTGAATGCGGCGGATTGCATCATCAACCTCGTCTATGCGCTAGGGGCGGACTACCGCGCCAATGCGGTGTTCGTGATGAACTCCAAGACCGCCGGTGCGGTGCGCAAGATGAAGGATGCCGATGGGCGCTTCCTGTGGTCCGATGGTCTGGCGGCAGGGGAACCCGCGCGTCTGATGGGCTATCCGGTGCAGGTCTGCGAGGACATGCCCGACATCGCGGCGGGGGCCCATGCCATCGCCTTTGGGGATTTCCGTGCGGGCTACACCATCGCGGAACGTCCCGACCTGCGCATCCTGCGCGACCCGTTCAGCGCCAAGCCGCATGTGCTGTTCTATGCCAGCAAGCGCGTGGGTGGCGATGTCACCGACTTTGCGGCCATCAAGCTGCTGCGGATCGCCGTGTCCTGATGGCGCAGGCCCGGTCCCCGTGGGGGGCCGGGCTTTTTTCCGGGGTGCGGCGAGAGGAGACGGCGATGTTGGTGGAACTGGAACCGGTGCAGGGATCGGCCTTGCCGGTGGCGGATTTGGGCGCGCATCTGCGGCTGGGCACGGGCTTTGCGACCGATGGGTTGCAGGATGGACTTCTGGCCAGCCATCTGCGGGCGGCCTTGGCGGTGATCGAGGGGCGGATCGGCAAGGCGTTGATCTCGCGTCGGTTTCGCTGGGAGGTGCCCTATTGGCGCGAGGCTGGGGGCGCGCAGGCGTTGCCGCTGGCCCCGGTGAGTGCCGTGGTCGAGGTGGCGCTGGTGGACGGCTGGGGCGGGCGTCAGGTGTTGTCGGACACGCTGTGGCGGTTGCGGCGGGATAGCCAGCGGCCAAAGCTGGAGCCGGTGTCGGTGTCATTTCCGCCGGTGCCAGAGGGCGGTGTGGCCGAAGTGGTGTTTGATGCCGGGTTTGGGGTTTGGGCGGCTGTGCCTGCGGACCTGCGGCAGGCGGTCTTTCTGCTGGCGGCGGAGTTTTACGAGCATCGCCATGATGGCGGCGTGGCAGACGGGGCCTTGCCCAAGACCGTCGTGGGTTTGATCGAAGGCTGGCGGACGGTGCGTCTGCTGGGTGGGGGTGCCGCATGACCCGCCCGCATCTGA
>CALRPK020000379.1:0-3422 GCA_943370015.1 Paracoccus haematequi | reverse complement strand
CGCTATCCAGCAGACCGCACAGCGCGGCTGGCACTGGAACCCGTCTGGGACGGGCTTTCGACTGTTTGAGGACGAAGACAATGGCAAAGACCGTCGCCATCATCGGTGACCACTTCATGCTCCCCGAGGTGTTTCAGGACAAAATCCTGACCCTCTGCGGCGATGGGCTGTCGATCCGCACCCGCAAGGACAATTGGCCGGATGAGCCGATGGAACATGGCTATGCGGTGCAGGGGATGGACGGGCTGAAGGAATACTTCGGCACCGCCGATGACGTGGTGGATTTCATCGGCGATGCCGAGATTCTGGTAACCCAGCTTGCGCCGATGTCGCGCGGCATGCTGCAACGGCTGCCGAAGCTGAAGATGATCGCCGTCTCTCGGGGCGGGCCGGTCAATATCGACATGGCGGCGGCGCGGGATCATGGGGTTCTGGTGGTGAACACGCCGGGGCGGAATGCCAGCGCTGTTGCCGAGTTCACCCTTGGCGCGATGTTGTCCGAGACCCGCAAAATCCGTGAGGGGCATGAGGCTTTGCGTCGTGGCGAATGGCGCGGCGATCTTTACCGCGCCGACGTGACAGGGCGGGAACTCAACGAGTTGACCGTGGGCGTGATCGGCTACGGCAATATCGGGACCAAGGTGGTGCGTCTGTTGCGTGCCTTTGGGGCCAAGGTGCTGGTGCATGACCCCTATATCCAGCTTGCGCCCGAAGATGCGGCGGCGGGGGTGGAGTTGGTGGCCTTTGACCGTCTGCTGGCCGAAAGCGATGTGGTCACGATGCACGCCCGCGTGACGGCGGAAACCAAGCATATGATGAACGCCGAAGCCTTTTCCCGGATGAAGCAGGGATCGCTGTTTCTCAACACCGCCCGTGGCCCGCTCTGTGATTACGATGCACTTTATAACGCGCTGACGGATGGCACCTTGGGATCGGCCATGCTGGAAACCTTCGCCGTCGAACCCGCCCCGCCGGACCTGCCGCTGCTGCATCTGCCCAATGTCACCATCACCCCGCATATCGCAGGCGCTTCCGTCCGCACCGTCACCTTCGCCGCCGAACAGGCCGCCGAGGAAGTGCGCCGCTATCTGGCGGGTGAGCCGCCCCGGAACCCCTGCTGATGGCCGCGCGCAACGATATCTGCGCCGCCATGGTGGCGCTGGTGGACACCGGGTTGAACCGGGGGGCATCGGGCAATGTGTCGCTGCGGGATGGCGATCATATGCTGATCTCTCCCTCTGGCATCCCGCCGCGCGACATCCTTCCCGAAGAGGTCGCCCGCATGGCACTGGCCGGGAATGGCGAATGGGAGGGGCCAAAGAAACCCTCTGTCGAATGGCGCTTTCACCGCGACATCCTGAACGCGCGGCCAGAGATCAACGCCGTGGTGCACACCCATTCCCAATGGTGCACCGTGCTGGCCATCGCGCGGCGCACCATCCCGGCGGTGCATTACATGATCGCGGCTTTTGGGGGCCCCGATATCCGCCTTGCCCCCTATGCCACCTTTGGCACGCCGGAACTGTCGGCGGGGATACTGACCGCCATGGAAGGTCGCGCCGGATGCCTGATGGCCAATCACGGCATGGTGGTCGGTGGGCGCGATCTGACCCATGCGCTGTGGCTGGCCAATGAACTGGAAGCCTTGGCGCATCAGCACTATCACTCGCTTCTGATCGGCGGTGGGCACATTCTGTCTGAGGCCGAATTGGAAGACACCTTCAAGGGTTTCGCCACTTACGGAACCCAGTCGAAAGGCACCTAGGATGACCGAGACGGTAGACCTGTTCATCATCGGCGGCGGCATCAATGGCGCGGGCATTGCGCGCGATGCGGCGGGACGGGGTCTGTCGGTGATCCTGTGCGAAAAGGACGATCTGGCGCAGGGCACCTCGTCTCGGTCGGGCAAGCTGGTGCATGGCGGTCTGCGCTATCTGGAATATTACGAATTTCGTCTGGTGCGCGAGGCGCTGATCGAACGCGAAGTGCTACTGAACTCTGCCCCGCATATCATCTGGCCGATGCGCTTTGTGCTGCCCCATTCCGCCGATGACCGCCCCGCGTGGTTGGTGCGGTTGGGGTTGTTTCTCTATGACCATCTGGGGGGCCGCAAACGCCTGCCCGGCACGCGCACACTGGACCTGCGGCGCGATCCCGAAGGCGCACCGCTGAAATCGAAATATACCAAGGGGTTCGAATACTCCGATTGCTGGGTCGATGACGCGCGTCTGGTGGTGTTGAACGCGCTGGACGCGGCGGAAAAGGGCGCGAAAGTGCTGACCCGCACCGCCTGCACCTCTGCCCGACGCGAAGGCGATTTGTGGCGGGTTGAGATGACCGATAGCCGCAACGGCACCCGCCGCACCGTGATGGCGCGGGCTTTGGTCAATGCCGGGGGCCCTTGGGTCAATGACATCATCGGGCGGGTCACCGGCACCAACTCCAGCCGCAATGTTCGTCTGGTCAAGGGCAGCCACATCATCGTGCCGAAGTTCTGGGAAGGGTCACAAGCCTATCTGATCCAGAACCACGACAAGCGCGTGATCTTCATCAACCCCTATGAGGGCGACAAGGCCCTGATCGGCACGACCGACATTCCCTATGAAGGGGCCGCCGAAAAGGTGACGGCGGATGAAACCGAGATTGACTATCTGATCACCGCCGTGAACCGCTATTTTACCCAAAGCCTCAGGCGGGCGGATGTGCTGCAATCCTTCTCGGGCGTGCGTCCGCTTTATGACGATGGCGCGGGCAACCCGTCTGCCGTCACACGGGATTATGTGTTTGATCTGGACACCACCGGCGGCGCGCCGATCCTGAACATCTTCGGCGGCAAGATCACCACCTTCCGCAAGCTGGCCGAACACGCGATCCAACGCTTGCAGCCGTTCTTCCCTGCGATGAAGGGCGATTGGACCGCGCAAGGCACCCTGCCCGGCGGCGATCTGCCCGGGGGCGATGTCGCGGCCTTTCTTGGTGACCTTGCCAGTGCCTATCCGTGGCTGCCGCGCGATCTGGCCCGCCACTACGCCCGCCTTTACGGCTCTCGCACGCGCGAGCTGATCGGTGCCCGGCAATCCTTGGCCGAAATGGGCCGCCGCTTTGGGCCGATGCTTTATGAGGCCGAAGTGCGCCACTTGGTCGCCCGGGAATGGGCCGAAAGTGCCGAGGATATCCTGTGGCGGCGCACCAAACACCGCCTCCACATGACGCCCGCGGAACAAGAGGCCTTTGCCGAATGGTTCGACACCAGCCATATCGCGAAATCGGCATGATGCGCCCCGATGACCTGCCCGCTTTGGCGGACCTGTCGGCGCGGATCGGCGCGGACCCGCTGCTAATCCAGGGACCGGGGGGGAATACATCCGTCAAGGATGGCGCGGTGATGTGGATCAAGGCATCCGGCACCAACCTTGCCGATG
>CALRPK020000378.1:0-3432 GCA_943370015.1 Paracoccus haematequi | reverse complement strand
AGGCCCCGTGACCGTCAACCGCGCCGAGAAGAACGAGGTGTTCACCCCGTCATCCGCCGCCAAGGGCGACCCGGCCCCGAACACCCGCAGACATTCCGCCTTGATCGCCGGATCGTCGGGATCAAAGCCCGCCGCCCGCGCCTCGCGCCGGATCGCGTGCAGGATCACCGTCACCGACACCGGCAATTCGGCGAGCGAGGTGGCAATTCCCCCCGCGCCCCCTGCCGCCCCGGTCAGCACAGCCGCCGCCATCGGGCCGTTGCGCCCCAAATCCGGCCCCTTGTCGCCCTGCGCGGCAAGGCCAAAGGCCACCGACAGCGCGCGCTCGGTCGCGGCCTCAATCTGGCGCTTCACCGACTCGGGCAGCGCGTCCAAACGCCCCTCCAAGGTGCCACCCAGTTTCAGGATCAGTCCCATCACCGGGCCATTGGCCCGCGCCAGACGGTCGGCCAAGGTGCGCAGTTCCGCACTGCGGTCGGGCGCGGCGATGGCGGGCAGCATCACGGGATCGGCGGGTGCGTCGTTTTCCATCGGCCAAAGATGTGCGCGCAACGCCCTGCCTGCAAGGGGAAACCCTCAGGTCGCTTTCGTCACCGGCCCCTTGACGCCGTCCCATGCGCCCGCGCGCAGGGCCAGACCCAGCACGCGGTCGGGGTTGGTGGGGGGCGGCATCTCAACCCCCTCCAGCTTACGAAAGCCGAAGCGGCTGTAATAGGGCGCGTCGCCCACCAGCATCACCCGCTCCCACCCCAGACGCCGCGCCTCGGCTAGGCTTTCGTTGATGAGCAAGCCCCCCAACCCCTCGCCCTGCCGCGTCGGGTGAACGGCCACGGGGCCGAGCAGCAGGGCATCATGTCCCCCCGCCTCCACCGGCCAATAGCGGATCGCGGCGGCCAGCGTGCCATCGGCATCGCGCAGGGTCAGGCATAGGGCGGCCACGGTCGGCACCCCATCGCGCAAGCGGTAGGAGGAAAGCGCCGTCCGCCCCGGCGCGAAGCAGAGGTCATAGAGCGCCTCAACCTCCCACCAGTCAGCCTCGGTCTCTTCTTCCAGCCTGTACACGCGCGCTTTGCCCCCTCTTGCCGGGACTGCGCCCGAATCTTGTGGAAACGCCGATAACACCCGATTACGTCAGGATCAAATCACCCGGTGGCCTGAGGCCGCCAAGCCTTGGGAATCCGCATGTTCTACCGCCCCGCCGATGGCCACGGCCTGCCGCACAATCCCTTCAACGCCATCGTGGCCCCGCGCCCTGTGGGCTGGATTTCCACGCGGGGCAGCATGGGCGACAACCTCGCCCCCTATTCCTTTTTCAACGCCACAGCCTATGTGCCGCCGCAGGTGATGTTTTCGTCCACCGGGGTGAAGGATTCGCTCGAGGCCGTGCGCGAAAGCGGTGTCTTCGCGGTCAATATCGTCGAAGAAGCGATGTTGCAGGTGATGTCCGAAACCTCTCGCCATTTTCCGCGCGGCACGGATGAATTCGCGGCCTGCGGTGTGGCCAAGGCCGAGTGCGACAGCATCGACTGCCCCCGCGTGGCCGGTGCCCCGGCCACCTTGGAATGCCGTGTGACCGAGGTGATCGCCCTGCTGGGTGCCGAGGATTTTATGGTGCTGGGCGAGGTGGTGGGCATCCAACTGCGCGACGATTGCCTGAAGGACGGTCGGTTTGACGTGACCGCCTTCAACCCCGTCGCCCGTCTGGGCTACCGCGATTACACCATCGTGCGCGAAGTCATCACGTTGGAACGCCCCGACGATTGACTCCTTAGATCGGCGCGACAGAGGTGACCGTGCCATCCGCGCCCACCAGACAGCGCCACGGTCCCTTTTCCCCGGCGGCAGTGGCGCGCACCTCAACCCCGTCGCCCGCGGCGCGG
This sequence comes from Paracoccus haematequi, assembly GCA_943370015.1. GTDB lineage: Bacteria > Pseudomonadota > Alphaproteobacteria > Rhodobacterales > Rhodobacteraceae > Paragemmobacter > Paragemmobacter haematequi_A. Next base: position 1,552 of record CALRPK020000378.1, on the reverse strand, counting down.
CGGTCATAGACCACGACGTCATTGCCCGTCCGCCCTACGGCCGAGGCGACCGCCGCATGACAGGCCGCACCCGCCCCATCGGCCGGAACAGCCTGTGCCGCCGAAACCGTGGTGCGCCCGCCACCCCCCACGCATCCGGCAAGGCTCAGGATCGTGGCGGCAAGGAACAGGGAACGGGGCATGGGGCATCTTTCTTGGGCAAATCACTGGCCACAGACTGCACCACGCCCGCGATTCCGGCCAGCCCCCTGCGGGCCTTTCCCTGTAAAGCGCGCCGGAAATCAGCCCCTTTCCCACCCCGCCTATCCTGCTAATCTGCCCCGCGGAGCCAGCCGCGACGGAGTATCAGTGCCATGCAGACGATGATCGGGGTGATCGGCGGATCAGGGGTTTACCAGATCGACGGCTTAGAAGCGGCGGAGTGGGTCAGCGTCGCCACCCCCTGGGGGGAGCCGTCGGATCAACTGCTGACGGGCCGTCTGGACGGCGTGCCCATGGCCTTTTTGCCCCGCCACGGTCGCGGTCATGTGCATTCGCCCACCGATGTGAATTTCCGCGCCAATATCGACGCGCTGAAACGGTTGGGCTGCACCGATGTGGTGGCGGTCTCGGCGGTGGGATCGCTGCGGCAGGACTTTCGCCCCGGCGATTTCGTGATCGTAGACCAATATATTGATCGCACCTTCGCGCGGGAGAAATCCTTCTTCGGCACAGGTTGCGTCGCCCATGTCGGCTTTTCGCACCCCACTTGCCCCCGCCTTTCCGCCGCCTGCGCCGATGCTGCCCGTGGTGCGGGCGTCACGGTGCATGAAGGGGCCACTTACCTCGCGATGGAGGGACCGCAATTCTCCACCCTCGCCGAATCGCGGCTCTATCGGTCATGGGGTGCGGATGTCATCGGCATGACCGGCATGCCCGAGGCGAAATTGGCGCGCGAGGCAGAGCTTTGCTATGCCTCGGTCGCGATGGTGACCGATTACGATTGCTGGCATCCGGACCATGACGCGGTGGATGTGGCGCAGGTGATCCGCACGCTGACCGCCAACGCCGGCAATGCGCGGGCCTTGGTCGCGGGGATGCCGGGGCTTTTGGGCGCGGACCGCACCCCCTGCCCGCACGGCTGCGACCACAGCTTGGACAAGGCGCTGATGACCGCGCCGGACAAACGAAACCCCGATCTTCTGGCAAAACTCGATGCGGTCGCAGGCCGCGTGTTGAAAGGCTGAATGGATGGCAAAGACCGTCAAAGACTATATCCGCACCATCGTGGACTTCCCGCATGAAGGGATTTTGTTTCGCGATGTCACCACGCTGTTTGCCGATCCGCGCGGGTTTCGGATGTGTGTGGATCAGCTTTTGGCCCCATATGCCGGGATGCGGATCGACAAGGTCGCGGGGCTTGAGGCGCGGGGCTTCATCCTTGGCGGGGCGGTGGCGCATCAACTGTCCACCGGCTTCATCCCGATCCGCAAGAAGGGCAAGCTGCCGGGCGCGGTGATTTCCGAAAGCTACACGCTGGAATATGGCGAAGCGACCGTTGAGGTGCATGACG
>CALRPK020000377.1:0-3447 GCA_943370015.1 Paracoccus haematequi | reverse complement strand
CCTTGCAGGTGGATGTCAAAGCTATAGGCCCCCGGTGCCGTCCGCTTGGCCAGCAGGGTGGCGACACGATCCCGCATCTCAATCCGGGCGAGGACGGGACATGCGGCATTCGCCGCATCCTCATCATCAAAGTAGATGCGGGTTTGCAGGCCAAGGTTGATCCCGCGCGCCACCAACCAGACCGAGATATGCGGGGCCATCAGCCGCCCATCGGATGCAGGCACGCGCCCCGGCTTGATCGTGTCCAGCCGCCAGATGCCGCTGTCAAAATCCGCCGCAATCCGCGCCCAGCCGTTGACATGGGGGTCCGCCGCGCCGCGCGGATCGTTGACCGGGTAGAGGCCCGACGCATCGGCCTGCCATGTCTCCATCAGCGCGTCGCGCAGGATCATGCCCTGCCCGTCGATCACCCGGCCGGTGAGGGTGATCCGTTCACCCTTGGCACCGTCTTGGATCGGCGAGAGGCCCAGATCAACCGGATAGATGCCGGGAATGCCCAGACGGTTCGGTGTCAGCCCGATATGCACATAAGGCCCCGCCGTCTGCGAGGTGGTTTCCTTTAGGTATTCAAGGCGCTGGACCATCACAGACCCTCCTTGCGGTTTTCAAAGAAGGATTGCCGTCGCCCGCGCAGCACGATGTCGAACTTATAGGCAAGGCAATTCATCGGCATCGCGCGGTTCATGTCCAAGGGGGCCACCAGCACATCAATCGCAGCCTTCTGGCCGATGGTGTTGACGATGGGGCATAGGTTGATCAGGGGGTCGCCCTCAAAGTAATTCTGCGTGATCAGACGCTGACCGAAGCCCGAACCGAACACCGACCAGTGGATATGCATGGGCCGCCAACTGTTGACGTGGTTCGGCCAAGGATAGGCACCGGGGCGGATGGTCAGGAATTCGTAACTGCCATCCTGCGCCGTCAAAGTCCGCCCGCAGCCGCCGAAATTGGGGTCCAGCGGGGCAAGATAGCCGTCTTTCTTGTGCCGATAGCGCCCGCCTGCATTGGCTTGCCACATCTCAACCAGCACATTCGGCACGCCGCGCCCGTTTTCGTCCAGCACGCGGCCATGCATGATGATCCGCTCGCCTATCGCGGGCTGGCCGGTGAAATTCAGCACCAGATTGTTGTCCATCGTGCCGATCATGGACTGCCCGAAGGCGGGGCCGGTCTCTTCGGACAGGGTCGTGCCCATCGCCACCAAAGGCCGCTGCGGCGCGCGCGTCATCGAGGTCTTGTAGCCCGGCGTATAGGCCGCCGGGTGCCAGTCACGGTCGCGCGGGAAGAGCGGGCCGAGGTGATCTGTTTTGGCGTTCATTTCAGCGCCGCCTCCATCTGAGCAAAGGTTTCCTTGGCAATCTTGATCGCATGATTGGCGCGCGGCACGCCTGCGTAAATGGCGACATGCAACAGCGCCTCAAGCACATCGTCTTGGCTGGCCCCGGTATTGGCCGTGGCGCGCAAATGCAGGGCGAGTTCGTGGTCATTCCCGAGACCCGCCAGCAGGGCGATGGTCAGCATCGACCGCTCTCGCGGGGTGATGGTGTTGCGCGCCCAGACGGAGCCCCAAGCGGATTCGGTGATCAGGGTTTGAAAGGCGTCATCAAACGGGGTCTTTGCCGCCTCGGCCCGGTCCACATGGGCATCGCCCAGCACGCGGCGGCGGGTCGCCATGCCTTGCGCGTAACGGTCGGTCATTTTGCGTGTTCCCTTAGGAAAGGGGCCACGAGGGCGGCCCAAGCGGCGGGGGTTTCGACGCAGGGCAGATGGCCCGCGCCGGGAATGACGTGGAACGCCGCGCCCCGGATCAAATCCGCCGTGCCGCGCACCAGATCGGGGGGCGATGCTCCGTCCTGATCGCCTGCAATCGCCAGCACTGGCAGGTCCAGTTGCGATGTTGACGCGGTCAGATCAGCCTCGGCAAGGGCGGCGCAGGCGGCGGTATAGCCATCGGCATCGGTGCGGGTCAGCATGGTGCGCCATAGCGCCAGCGCAGGCGTAGCGCGGAAGGTGGGGCCAAACCACCGCTCCATCACCGCATCCCCGATGGCGGCGATCCCCCCGGCCTGCACAGCGGCGATACGGGCGGCCCAAGACTCTGCCGTGCCCATCTTTGCGGCGGTATTGGACAGCACTAAGGCGCGCACCAGATCGGGCCGCCGCGACGCCAGCGCCTGCCCGATCATCCCGCCGATGGAGAGGCCGACAAACACCACGGGACCACCCGCCACCGCCTCAATCAACGCGGCGGCATCATCGGCGAAGCCGTCGATGCCGTCTTGCGGTCCGATATCAGACAAACCGTGCCCGCGCTTGTCAAAGCGGATGGCGCGGATGCCGGGCAAAAGCGGCAGCACCGCATCCCACAGCCGAAGATCGGTGCCGAGTGAATTGGCAAAGATCACCGCAGGGCCATCGCCCTGCACCTGAAAATGCATCGCGCCCCAAGGGCGGGTCAGAACTTGCATCGCATCCTCCATCCATCCATAATATCTACCAGCAGAAATGCATTTGAAAATGCAAAATAGGCTGAAATGGATAACCATTCCGCTATGCATCCGGCGATCAAGCTGCGCCATATCCGCGCCTTTCTGGACATCGCTGCCGATGGCAATCTTTCTGCCGTGGCGCGGGCGCAGGGGATCACCCAGCCTGCCCTGTCGCGCACTTTGGCGGAACTTGAGGATTTGCTGGACCAGCCGCTGTTCCTGCGCCAAGGCCGCCGCCTGATCCTGACCGAGGCGGCGACGCTGTTCCGTCGCCATGCCATCGCCGCCGTGCAATCGCTGGAGGCGGGGGTGGCCGCCTTGCGCCCCGGCGAGGGTGGGGCAATCCGGATAGGTGTCCTGCCCACAGTCGCCACGCGCTTTTTCCCGCAGGTGGTGTTGCGGTTCCGCGAGGTGCGGCCCGACGTGATGCTGTCGATTGAGACCGGCCCGCATCACTACCTGATCCGCCTGCTGCGCGACGGGGCGATTGACATGATGATCGGCCGCCTGCCCGCCGCGACCGAGATGTCGGGCCTCAGCTTTGAACATCTTTACGAAGAGGATGTGGTTCTGGTGGCGCGGGCGGATCATCCCTTGGCCCATGCGCCGCTGCCAGAGGTATTGGCGACCGTTCCCCTGATCCTGCCGCCCGCAACCGCGCTGATCCGGCCTGCGGTGGATGCCTACCTCGCCTCACTTGGCCTGAACGGGGTGAGGCCCGCGATTGAGACGGTATCACTGGCCTTGGGGCGCGGGATTTGTCTGGCGTCGGATGCGATGTGGTTCATCTCGCGCGGGGTGGTGGTCGAGGATTTGGCCAGCGGTCAGATGGCGGAGCGCACTACCGGTGCGCGCTTTCTGTCGGGCGCCGTTGGCATCACCCGCCGCCAAGGCGACCCGCCCAGCGGTCTGGCCGTGCTGGCCGGAATCGCGCATAGCATCGCCCATCCCACCCCTT
>CALRPK020000376.1:0-3453 GCA_943370015.1 Paracoccus haematequi | reverse complement strand
CGCCGCCACGGGGCACCACGATGACTGAAGCGGAACTGGCACAACGCCTGACAGCCCTTGGCCTGACGCTGGACGCCAAGGCGCTGACAGCGGCTTTGGCCGGGGCCACCCACCTGAAAGACGCCTCCGCGCGGCTGGCCCAATGGCTGGCGAAAGACCCATGACCCACCCCGCCGATCTGACCATCCCAGAGGCCGCCGCCGCCCTGCGCGCAGGCCACCTCAGCGCCCCCGACCTCACCCAAGCCAGCCTTGACCGCGTCACCGCCCGCAACCCGCGCCTTGCGGCCTTCACCCACCTGAACCCTCAGGCGATGGATGAGGCCCGCCGCGCCCAAGCGATGCTGAATGCAGGCACCGGCGGCCCCCTCTGCGGCATCCCTTACGGCGTCAAGGATTTGATCGACGTCGCAGGCCTGCCCGCCACCAGCGGTTCCGCCGTGTTCGCCACCCGCATCGCCGATCAGGACGCCGCCGCCGTGGCGATGCTGCGGGCGCAGGGCGCAGTGATGCTGGGCAAACTCGCCACCTATGAATTCGCGATGGTCGGCCCCGACCTGACCCTGCTGCATCCCCCCGCGCGCAACCCGTGGAACCCGGACCACATCACGGGCGGTTCATCTTCAGGCTCGGCTGCCGCCGTGGCGGGCGGCATGATCCGCGCCGCGCTTGGCACCGATACCGGGGGGTCGATCCGCAGCCCCGCCGCCTATTGCGGCTGCGTCGGGCTGAAACCCAGCTACGGGCGCACTTCCAAAGACGGTGCCTTCCCGCTGTCCCCCTCGCTTGACCATGTCGGCCCGCTGGCCGCCACCGTGGCCGAAGCCGCGCTGATGCTTGACGCCATCAGCCTGCCCGGCTGGCGCCCCGCCTCTGCCAACCTGACCCAAGGCGTCAAAGACCTGCGCATCGGCTTTGCCCGCGACTGGCACGCCGCCGACCCCACCTGTTCCGCCGCCGTCCTGCGTGCCTTGGATGATGCCGCCGCCACCCTGTCGATGCTGGGTGCAAGGATCACGCTGGTCCCCCTGCCCGACTATGCGCTTTACGAAGACGCCGCCTCGCTGATCCTGCACCATGAGGCGTTGCAAATTCACCGCCCCCTGATCGCGGATCACGCCGCGCTCTATGGCCGCCCGGTCCTGCAATGTCTGGCCTTTGGCGCGGCAGTGGACCCCGACGATCTCACCCGCGCTGAAACTGCCCGCCAGCGCCTGACCGCCGCGATGACCCAAGCCATGGCGAATGTCGATCTGCTCCTGACCGCCGCCACCCTGACCCCCGCCCTGCCCTTTTCGGCCTTTGACGGCGAAAAAGCGGTCTGGACGCCGATGCGCACGATCCCCTTCAACCTGACCGGCCAACCCGCGATCACGATCCCCGCAGGGTTCGAAAACGGCCTGCCCCTCAGCCTGCAACTCGTGGCTCGCATCGGCGACGAAGATCGGCTCTGCGCCGCCGCCCATGCCTTTGAACAAGCCACAGACCACTCTGCGCTTCCCCCATTTTCTGTCTGAAAATATCCCACGGGGGGTCAGCCAGCGGTTCGCCACCGGTCCGAGAACCGATGGCTGACGGGGTGTGAAACCCCCCGCTGCCGACAGGTCAATCAGCGCGCCTGCATCCGATCCAGCCGCAACTGCGCCGCGCGCCGATGGCCTTCCAGCCCCTCAGACGCCGCCTGCCGCGCCGCCGGGGGTGCGACCGCCTTGACCCCTTCGGGCGACAGCCATTGATGCGTGGCGATCTTGACATAGGCCCCGACCCACAGCCCGCCGGTATAGCGCCCCGCCGCCATGGTGGGCAAAGTGTGGTTGGTGCCAGAGCATTTGTCGGAATAGACCACGCTGGCCAATTCCCCGATGAACAAAGACCCGTAATTGCGCAACCGCTTGGCAAAGCCATGCGCGTCGCGGGTGTGGACCTGCAAATGTTCCGCCGCGATGAAATCGGAATAGGCGATCATCGCCGCCTCATCCGCGCAAACGGCAATCTCACCATAGTCGCGCCACGCGGGCGCGGCGACATGGGCGGTGGACAGGGTCGCCATCTGCTTGTCCACCTCCGCCATCACCGCCTCGGCAAGCGGGCGATGCGTCGTGATCAGCCCCACCCGCGTGCGCACGTCATGTTCCGCCTGCGCCAGCAGGTCGGTCGCGATCATCTCGGCATCGCCGGTTTCATCGGCGAGGATGTAGATCTCTGACGGTCCCGCCAATTGGTCGATCCCGACGGGGCCGAACACCTGACGCTTGGCCTCATTCACAAAGGCATTACCCGGCCCCATGATCTTCATCACCGCTGGCACGGTTTCCGTGCCATAGGCCATCGCCGCAATCGCCTGTGCGCCACCGATGCGGAAGATGCGATCCGCGCCGGACAGGTGACAGCCCGCCACCATCGCCTCATGCGCATTTGGCGGCAGGCAGGCGATCACCTGATCCACCCCCGCCACCTTGGCCGGAACGATGGTCATGATGGGTGCCGACAACAGCGGAAAGCGCCCGCCGGGCACGTAACACCCCACCCGTTCGATCGGGATCACCCGGTGCCCCATGAAGACGCCGGGCAGCGGTTCCACATCCAAGGGCAGGATCGTCGCCAGTTGCGCTTCGGCAAAGCGGCGCACATTGGCGATGGCAAATTCCGTATCGGCGCGGGTCTGCGGGTCAAGGTTCGCCACGGCGGCGGCGCGTTGGTCGGGCGTGACCTCGAACACGTCAAGCTCCGCCTTGTCGAACTCGCGGGAGTAATCCCGCACCGCCGCATCGCCGCGTGTCTTGACGTCGGCCAGCACCTTGGCGACCAGATCCGCGACAGGTTTATTGTCGTTTTCGGCGTTGCGCGTCGGGGCCTTGATCCACGATACTTTGTCGGCGGGATAGGCGTCGGGCTCTTGCGGCATGGGTGTCTCCGGATCGGTCGGCCAAGGGGATGCGATGGCGCATAGAAGCGCATCATGCATACGATTGCAAACCCGATCTTTCCCCCCGCGCACAGCCACATGCGGCAAAGGGTTTCAACCCCCTAAAGCATGACAACCACCCCCATGGCCGAACCATCTTGCCAAGCCGCGCGGATTCGTCCTAAGCTCCTTTGCACACGTATGCACAGCCTTGAGGCCCCCATGCCCCTGCCACGCACCCCTTCGTTCCGGCTGGACGGTCGCCGCGCGCTGGTCACCGGTGCCTCCTCCGGCATCGGGGCCGCAGCCGCCGTCGCACTGGCCGAGGCGGGGGCAGAGGTCTGGCTCGCCGCCCGCCGCGCCGCCGCCTTGGATGACCTTGCCACGGCGCTGCATGCCGCAGGCTTTGCCGCCCATTCCCTGCCGCTCGACATCACCGATGTCGCCGCGACCGAAGCCACGATTGCCGCCCTGCCCGCCTTTGACATTCTGGTCAATTCCGCTGGCCTCGCCCGCCACGCCCCCGCGCTGGACACCACGCCGCAGGAT
>CALRPK020000375.1:0-3453 GCA_943370015.1 Paracoccus haematequi | reverse complement strand
GGGCCTTAGGGCGGGATATGCTAGGGTTTGCAGAAATGGGCAGGGGGGTGATGATGACCGATGTTTCGATCCAGATGGACCTTAAGCCAGAGGTGCGGGGCTTCTTTGACCCTGCGACCAACACGATCAGCTATGTCGTGCGCGATCCGGCCTCGGATGCCTGTGCGGTGATCGATTCCGTGATGGACATCGACTATGCGGCGGGGCGGATCACCTACGACCATGCCGATCAGATCATCGCCTTCATCCGCGCGCAGGGGTGGCGGTTGGAGTGGTTGATCGAAACCCATGTCCACGCCGATCACCTGTCCGCCGCGCCCTATATCCAAGCGCAGTTGGGCGGCAAGATCGGCATCGGCGAGAAAATCACCCTCGTGCAGGACACCTTCGGCAAGATTTTCAACGAAGGGACCGAATTCCAGCGCGATGGATCGCAGTTTGACGCGCTGTTTCAGGATGGCGACAGCTACCAGATCGGCACGATGCGGGCGGTGACGCTGCACACACCGGGGCATACGCCCGCCTGCATGACCCATGTGATCGGCGATGCGGCCTTTGTGGGGGATACGCTGTTCATGCCCGATGGCGGCTCTGCCCGCGCGGATTTTCCCGGTGGCGATGCGGGGGTGCTTTACGACAGCATCCAACGCGTCTTGGCCTTGCCCGATGCGATGCGGCTTTTCATGTGCCACGACTATGGCCCCAACGGGCGCGATATCCGCTGGGAGACGACGGTGGCCGACGAACGCGCCCACAACATCCACGTCGGCCCCGGTTCGACACGAGAGGGCTTCGTCAAGCTGCGGACAGAGCGGGACAAGACCTTGGGCATGCCAAAGCTGATCATCCCGTCGTTGCAGGTCAATATGCGCGCCGGAGAGATCCCGACCGATGCCGCAGGGAGACCCATGCTGAAGGTGCCGGTGAACGGTTTGTGACCGATGGCGAAAGCACCGCGCTTTCCCTTGCATCGCGGCGGGCTTTGGCAAAGAAACGGGGTGCCCTGTTGAAAGGCGGTTTGATGTCCCGGTTCTCTGCCCCTGCGGCCCCGCGCGCTGTTTTGCTTGATCTGGTGCGGACGGTTGCGCTGATCGGGATGGCGACCTTCCATTTCGTCTTTGATCTGGTGATGTTCGGCTATGTGCCGCCTTCGGCCATCATGGAGGGGTTCTGGCCGCTGTGGGCGCGGGTGGTCGCCTCAAGCTTTTTGATCCTGTCGGGGGTTGGGCTGTATCTGGCCTATGGAAACGGGATCGACCCCCGCCGTCTGGCGCGACGCTTGGCTCGCATTGCCGGGGCGGCGTTGGTGGTGACCATCGGCACGCGCTTTGCGATGGGGGATCAATATGTGTTCTGGGGCATCCTGCACATGATCGCCTTTGGCACGCTGGCGGGGCTTTTGTTCCTGCGCTTGCCGGTGGTGGTGACGCTGGCGGTCGCGGCGGGGGTGTTCTGGATCGGACAGACCGTGGCCTCGCCTGCCTTTGATGCCGCGCCGTTGCTGTTTCTGGGCTTGGGCGCAGAGCCCGTTTGGGCGGTGGATTATGTGCCAGTATTCCCATGGCTGGCCCCGGTGCTGGCGGGTGTTGCGCTGGGGCGGTTGGCGGTTCGGACCGGCCTCTGGGCCCGCATCGCCGCCGTCACCGCGCCGAGGGGCAGCCTGTGGGACTGGCTCGCGCTGCCGGGGCGCAACAGCCTGTGGGTTTATCTGGGGCATCAACCTGTGCTGATCGGCGCGGTGTGGGTCTGGACGTTCTGGCTTTAGGGGAAGGGTGGAACGAATGCGCCCCAACCCCGTCGCAACGGGTCATCGGGCGGAACAGGAAAAGCACTGCTTTTCCCCGCCCGCGTGACCACATCCCCGCTCTCGCGTTCCGCAAAACCGACAGAGGCCTGCGCCCGGCCCGGCGGGCGAGAAGCGCCCGCCATGGGCGGTGAGGAGGGACCGTCGCGCCTGATGGCGCGGCGTAAGCTCGACGAACGGCGCTGGCCGGTTGCTTGGCAAGCAGCATCGCGTGACCTCGGCGATAGCCTCGGCCATCGGGGCAATCCTTGCCGTTGCCTGTGCTGAAAAACCCTTACCGCAACCGCGCCAATAACCCCGCCGTCGCCAACCCGGTCACGGGCAGGCCATTCGCGGCCTCATAGCCCTTGATTGCGGCCACGGTCTTGCTGCCCACCACGCCATCGCTGCCTTCGGTGTCATAGCCTGCCGCCGTCAGTCGGCGCTGCAACTCTTGCCGGTCGGCCAAGGTCAGCCCTTGGGCATCGGGCGGAAAGGCCGCGCGGATCGGACCCCCGCCGCGCAGGCGGTCGGACAGATGGCCAACCCCGATCCCGTAGTTCAACGCATTGTTATAGCGCAGGATCACCCCGAAGTTCCGCCACAGGATAAAGGCCGGACCATTCACCCCCTGCGGCAAGACCACCGCGCCCGGCCCGTGGTCGGGCAAAGGCCCGCCATCCGCCGCGCGCACCCCCAGCGCCGCCCAATCGCCGCTGGCGCGTCGCGCATCTCGCCCGGTCAGGCCAGCGTCAAATCCGGGGGGAAGCTGCACCTCGGCCCCCCACAACTGCCTCGTCTGCCAGCCTGATCGCGCCAGATAGGCAGCGGTCGAGGCGAGGGCATCGGTCGGGTCTTCGGACCAGATGTCGCGCCGCCCGTCGCCGGTGAAATCGACGGCGAATTGCAGGTAAGAGGTCGGGATGAATTGGGTGTGCCCCATAGCCCCCGCCCAACTGCCCACCATCGCATCCGGGGCCACATCGCCTGCCTGCACGATTTTCAGCGCGGCGATCAACTGCCCCTCAAAGAACGCGCCGCGCCGCCCGTCATAGGCCAGCGTCGACAGCGCCGACACCACGGGAATGTCGCCGCGCCGCGTGCCGTACTGGCTTTCCAGTCCCCAGACGGCAGCGACCACCTCGGCCTCTACCCCATAGCGGGCTTGGATGGCGGACAATTCCGCGCCATGGCGCGCCATCGCCGCGCGACCCAAGGCGATGCGCTGGTCCGAGGCTGCAATGGCCAGATAATCCTCAAGCGTGCGGGTGAATTCGGTCTGGTTGCGGTCGCGGTCGATCACGCCGGGCAGGAATCCGGCATGGCGAAAGGCGCGGTCCAGCACGGCAGGCGAAATCCCGGCCCCTTGGGCGCGCGGCAGGAAATCCGCCACCCACGCATCCCAGCCCGCATTGGGCTGCGGGCGCAGGCCGGGATCAAGGGCCGGTCCCGCACTGCCACCCTCACCACCGCCCACACAGGCCGACAGCCCGCCCACCGACAACCCCAACAAGAGAAAGCGTCGCGTTACATCCATGTCTTGCACCCCTCACACCGACCTTGAACAACTGTAGCGGGCGCGGCCCCAAAGGAAAACCCGGTCTTGGAAAAGCCATGACCGCCCGAGGGTTGCGCAAAGCGAGACGAAGCGGCGATGTCGGCGGATTGCT
>CALRPK020000374.1:0-3453 GCA_943370015.1 Paracoccus haematequi | reverse complement strand
CCGCCTGTCGCGCCCGCAGGCGTTGGATGTTCCGGTGCTGACCTCGCGCGATGGCCCGATTGCCGCGATTGATCCGCGCGCCAATGGCACGCTGGCCACCACCGCCGAACAGCAGATCGCCACTGCCGTAGACGCCGCGGTGACAGAGGCCGTGGGCGATGAAGTTCAGGTTGTGGCCCAAGCCGCGCCGGTGGAAATCCTTGCCGTGCGCCCCTCTTGGGTGCGGGTGCAATCGGCGGATGGTACGATCCTGTTCGAGAAAATCCTTGATGCGGGCGAACGTTATGCCGTGCCGCAACTGGAAGACCCGGCGCTCTTGCGTGCGGGCAACTCGGGGTCCGTCTATTTCAACGTCGGCGGAAAGACCTATGGTCCGGCGGCGGCAGGGGCATCGGTCGTCAAGAACGTCGCGCTGTCGCCCGATGCGGTGACGCAGAACTTTGCGCTGGCCGACCTGACGGGTGATGCAGACCTTGCCCAATACGTCAACGTGGCCGAAGCCGCGACGGAACCGCTGGTCAACCCGCTGTCTGATTGAAACTGACACATTCCGGTGTCAACTTTGACCCGCGCTGTTGTCGCGCGGGTCTCTTCTCTCTATCAATGATCCTAACGCCTTTCCTTGCTTAGGACTCGTTTCCATGTCGCTGAACGCCGTGCGCCCGTGGCGCAACATCTACCGCCGCAAATCCCGCCAAATCCGCGTGGGCAAGGTGCTGGTGGGGGGCGATGCGCCGATTTCGGTGCAGACCATGACCAACACGCTGACCACCGACATCGCGGCGACCATCGAACAGGTGCAGCGCTGCGCCATCGCCGGGGCGGATATCGTGCGGATTTCGACCCCGGATGAGGAATCTACGCGGGCCCTGCGCGAGATTGTCGCTGAAAGCCCGGTGCCGATCGTGGCCGACATCCATTTCCACTACAAACGCGCGATTGAGGCTGCCGAGGCGGGCGCTGCCTGCCTGCGTATCAACCCCGGCAACATCGGCGACGCCAAGCGCGTGCGCGAGGTGGTCAAGGCCGCCAAGGATCATGGCTGTTCCATCCGCATCGGGGTCAACGCCGGGTCTTTGGAAAAGCACCTGCTTGAGAAGTATGGAGAGCCGTGCCCTGAAGCGATGGTGGAATCCGGCCTTGATCACATCAAGCTGTTGCAGGACAACGACTTTCACGAATTCAAGATCAGCGTGAAGGCGTCCGACGTCTTCCTTGCCGCCGCCGCCTATCAGCAATTGGCCGAAGCGACCGACGCCCCCATCCATCTGGGTATTACTGAGGCAGGCGGGTTGATGTCCGGCACGGTGAAATCCGCCATCGGTCTGGGCAACCTCTTGTGGATGGGGATCGGCGATACGATCCGCGTCAGCCTGTCCGCCGATCCAGTGGAAGAGGTGAAGATCGGCTTTGAAATCCTGAAATCCTTGGGCCTGCGGCATCGCGGTGTCACCATCATCTCTTGCCCCTCCTGCGCGCGGCAGGGGTTTGACGTGATCAAGACCGTCTCTGCGCTTGAGGATCGCCTTGCCCACATCACCACCAGCCTGTCGCTGTCGATCATCGGCTGCGTAGTCAACGGCCCCGGTGAGGCGCTGATGACCGACATCGGCTTTACCGGCGGTGGGGCCGGGTCGGGCATGGTTTACCTTGCGGGCAAGCAAAGCCACAAACTGGGCAATGAGGCGATGATCGACCACATCGTCGAATTGGTTGAGAAAAAAGCCTCAGAGATTGAGGCGCAGAAGGAAGCGGCGGAGTGACCGGGCATCCGGCCATCGTTCGGTGGCAGGACATTGAGGCGGCCGAATGGACCTATCCTCAGGATGACGAGCCGATGGGGCGCGATGCCGATTACACGCGCCATTTCCGGTTTTCAGCGTCTGGGCATCCACCATGTCCGCCTGTTGCCCGGTCGCCGCACATCTTTTCCCCATGCGGAAAGCGCCGAGGATGAGTTCATTTACGTTGTTTCAGGCACACCGGATGTCTGGCTGGACGGGCACCTTCACCGGCTGGCCCCCGGCGATGCTGTCGGCTTTCCGGCGGGAACCGGGCTCTCGCACAGTTTCCTGAACAACACAGAGGCTGAGGTTTTGCTGATCGTCGTGGGCGACCGGCCCTTGGCAGAAAACAAGGTGCGTTATCCGACCCGTCCTGATCGTCAGCCGTTACGGAAAGATTGGTGGCATGACGCGCCAACGCGCGAGATGGGTCAGCATGACGGTGTGACGAATGCCCGCCGTCGCACGCTGCCAGACGCGACCTGATCCCTCAGCCCTTTTTTTCCCGCGCCTCGGCCACGATTTGCTGCATGCCCTCCAGCGGCAGGTAGCCGCGCACCATGGTGCCGCCGACGACGAAGGTGGGGGTGCCGTTCACTTCAAGCAGCGTGCCGAGTTCGTGGTTGGCGGCAATCACAGCCGTCACCTCATCGCTGTTCATCTTTTCCGCCAGCGGGCCGGGATCAAGGCCAAGGTCGCCTGCAACCCGCGCCAGCGTTTCCGGGGTGGCATCGGCGCGCATCGTCAACAGGGCGTCATGCGTTTTGCGATAGGCGTCATCGCCATGCAGCATCCGCACCGCGATGGCAAAGCGCGAGGCGAGCACGGATTGATCGCCAAGGATCGGGAATTCCTTCAGCACAAAGCGGATATTGCCATCGGTGTTGATCAGTTGATCCACCTCTTCCCAGGCCTTGCGGCAATAACCGCAGCGATAGTCGATGAATTCGACCACGGTGATATCGCCCTCAGGGTTGCCGCCCACCCAAGAATTCGGATCGTTGAAGATGGTGTCGTGGTTATCAGCCAACACCTGCGCCTCACGGTCGGCCTGTGCCGCCTCTTCCTGCCGTTGCAGGGTGGCGTAGGATTCGACCAGCACATCGGGGTTGGCCACCAGATAGTCGCGCACCGCCTGATTGAAGGCCGCGCGTTCGGCATCGGTCATGTTGTTGATGTCAAAGGCCAAGGCGGGCGAGGCCATAAGGGTTGCGGACAACAGGGCAGGGAACAGGGGACGCATCGCAGGCTCCGTCTGGCTTGACCTTGGGCCACGGACAGGCGAGGTCACATTGAAATCGGCGTTACCATAGGGGCAGGGGCATGAGGATTTCAAGGCGCGGTCAGGTCGATCCCTTCATCGTGATGGATGTCATGGAACAGGCCCGCGCGCTGGAGGCATCGGGGCGGTCGGTGATCCATATGGAGGTCGGCCAACCCGGCACGCCTGCGCCTGCGGGGGCGCGTCAGGCCTTGGCGCGGGCGATGGAGGCGGGGCCTTTGGGCTATACCGTGGCGCTTGGCCTGCCAGAGTTGCGCGCCGGGATCGCGGCGCTTTACGCGCGCTGGTATGGCGTCGATCTGAACCCCGATCGGGTGGTGGTGACGGCGGGATCGTCGGCGGCGTTCCTTTTGTCTTTCACCACGCTTTTTGATGCCGGGGATCGGG
>CALRPK020000373.1:0-3461 GCA_943370015.1 Paracoccus haematequi | reverse complement strand
CAGCCGGGAAATCCGTTCCTGAATTCTAAGGGTTAGCCGCGTCGCCATGTGCCTGCAGTTCGCGCATCAGCGCGCTTGATTTAATGAAACTGTCGTTTCACTGTTATGAAACGCTGAAACGAGACAGGCCGATCATGTCCAAATCCAAGATCATCCGCCAGCAAATTTGGTCAAAGCTGGCCCATGTCGCCAAGCCCGACACGCGCTTTCACCTGAACTTCGCCGAGGTGATCCCCGATTTTGACGGATCAGAGGCTGCGACGGATTATCTGGTGACGATGCCTGCCTATGGGCAGACCTCATTTGCCTTCATCACGCCGGACAACTGCCTTGTCGATCTGCGCCGCCGGATGATCGCGGCGGGCAAGCCCTTTGTGATGTCCACCTATGGCATCTATCGCGGGTTCCTGCTGATCGAACCCGGCATGGTCCCGCCGGGGGCAGAGCTTTATGCCGCGTGGCTGGACGGGATGGAACACTTCGCCCGCCCCATAACGCTGGAGGAAATCGCCCGTCGTGGGCGGTTTGACTTCATGGTCACCGGGGCCTCTGCCGTGTCGGTGGATGGCGTGCGCTTTGGCAAGGGGCACGGGTTCTTTGACCTTGAATGGGGCATGTTCACCGACCTTGGCTTGGTGGATGAAACCACCCCGGTCGTGGCCGTGGTCCATGATTGCCAGATGGTGCAGGAAAAGCTGACCCCGTCCGAGACGGATATTCTGGTGGATTGGATCGCCACCCCATCGGGCCTGCACCGGGTGGAACGCCGCGCCAAGCGCCCCTTTGGCGTGAAATGGCACCTGCTGGAACCGCAACAAATCGCCGACACCCCGCCGTTGCAGGAATTGCAGCGGATTCAGGGGATTGCCTGAACACCTCCTCACCCTTCAACCCATAGGACCGCCGCCATGAAAATCTCACTGAACCGCCGTTCCTTTCTGACCGCCGCCGCTGCCGCATCGACCCTGCCCTTGATGCCGCGCATGGCCCGCGCCGCCACGCCCTTTGCCATGCAGGCGGCTTGGATCAATGATGCCGAATTCGCCGGGTATTTCTTGGCGATGGATCAGGGCTACTATACCGCCGAAGGCTTGGACCTGACCTATCTCTCGGGTGGTCCCGATGTGATCCCCGAAGCCACGATCATCGCAGGCCGCGCCGATCTGGCGCTGACCACGCCCGACACCACGATCAAGGCGATCACCGAACAGGGGGCCAAGTTCAAGATCATCGGCACCCAGTATCAGAAAAACCCCATCGGCATCGTCAGCCTGAAGAAAGCGCCGATCACCTCTCCGGCCGAGATGGTGGGCAAGACCATCGCCGTCCCGCCCGTGAACACCATCAGCGTCGAGACGATGCTGGCCATCAACGGCATCGACAAATCGCAAGTAAACATCGTTCCCTATGCCTATGACCCGACCCCGCTGATCAAGGGTGAGATTGACGCCTCGCTCGATTTCACGACCAACGTGCCCTACACGATCAGCCAAGCGGGCGAAGAGGCCACGTCCTTCCTGCTCTATGATTTCGGCTATACGCTTTTCAACGATACCATCGTGGTGACCGAAGACACCCTTGCCGCCAAGCGCAAGGAACTGGTCGCGTGGCTGCGCGCCAGCCGCAAAGGCTGGGACGAAAACAACGTCGATCCCGCCGCTTGGCCGCCGAAATGGGCTGATACCCACTTTGCCGGAACGGGCCGCACGATTGAGAATGAAGTGTTCTTCAACACCGCGCAGAAACCGCTGATCGAGGCGGCGGGCGGCGTATTCTCGATGACCGAAGAAGGCATCGCGGCGAACCTTGAGGCTTTGTCCAAGGTCGGCATCATCGGCACGCGTGATATGTTCGACACCACGCTTTTGGACGAAATCTGATGACGGCACCCGCAGGGATCACATTGTCCGGCCTGAGCAAGACCTTTCACGGTCGGGGTCAGGTCGTGCAGGCCCTGCGGGATGTCACGCTGTCCTGTCCCCCCGGCAGTTTTACCGCGCTGATCGGGCCGTCGGGGTGCGGTAAGTCCACCGTGCTGCGTGCCGCGCTGGGGTTGGAACCGCTGGACGCAGGCACGGTGGAAATCGGCGGCCAAACCCCGGCGCAGGCGACCAAGGCCGGGGTGACGGGTGTTGCGTTTCAGGATGCGGGTCTCTTGCCGTGGCGCAGCGTGACCCGCAACATTGCGCTCCCGCTTGAGGTGTTGGGCCGTGACCTTTCCCCCGCCGCTGGCCGCATTCGTGATTTGATCGCGCTGGTGGGTCTTGCGGGCTATGAAAACGCCCTGCCGGGTGAGTTGTCGGGCGGCATGCGCCAGCGTGTCGCCATCGCCCGCGCCTTGGTGAGCGAACCGCAGGTGTTGTTTTTGGACGAACCCTTTGGCGCGCTGGACCAGATTTTGCGCCGTCAGATGAACATCGAGTTGCAACGCATCTGGGCCGAAACCGGGGTGACGACGCTTCTGGTGACACATGGCATTGATGAGGCGGTGTTTCTTGCCGACCGAGTTGCTGTGATGCAGGCCGCACCGGGGCGCATCGTCGATATCCTGCCCATAGACCTGCCGCGCCCGCGCGACGCCGCGCTGTTTGCCGCGCCGCATTTCCACGACCTGTGTGACCGCATCGCCAAGGTGCTGCATGGCGCGTGATGCCCGCAAGACGCTGCCGCCGATCCTGCTTTTGGCCTTGTGGGAGGGGGTGGGGCGGCTGGACCTTGTCGCCTCGGGTGCTTTGCCTGCGCCGTCGGAAATCCTGCTGCGCCTCTGGGTGGACCGCGCCGATTACCCCGCCCATGTCGCAGCCACGCTGACCGCTTCGGGTGTAGGGTTTGTCATCGGCAATCTGGTTGCCGTGTTGGCAGGCTTGCTCTTCGTGCTGTCGCCTGTGTCGGAACGGATGGCGCGCGGGGTGAACATCGCCATCTTCACCCTGCCGCCCATCGCCATCGCCCCAATCCTCACCCTGACGCTGGAGGGCATGACCCCCCGCATCGTGCTGGCGGCATTGGGTGTTTACTTCGTCACCATGCAGGCCACGGTCACGGGGTTGCGGCAATTTGACAGCCGCGCCGCCGATGTGGTGCGCGCCTATGGGGGCGGACGCGGGGCGGTGCTGTGGCGCGTGCAGGTGCGCGGTGCGGTTCCGGCCATCCTGTCGGGTTTTCGCGTGGCCGCCCCCAATGCCGTGCTTGGGGCGATTTTGGCCGAGTTCGGCGGCGGCGGGCGTTTTGGGCTGGGCAGTTACCTGCTGGGCTCGCTGGGCCGGGCAGAGCCGGATCGGCTGTGGTCCATCGGTCTGGTCGCCACCGCGATTGCGGGGCTGTCCTATGCGGTCTTTGCCCTGATCTCGGCCCGGATGCTGGGGGCGTCGCGGTCGCTCAGCCTGAACCCCGCCGCGCCGCCGCAGATGGCGGGCGTGCGTGACCCGCTGTGGCTGTCACTGGCGGCCATTGCCTTGCCC
>CALRPK020000372.1:0-3472 GCA_943370015.1 Paracoccus haematequi | reverse complement strand
TTACCGCTTTCGCCTCAACCGGGATTCCGCGCATCTGGATGGCCTGTTGCCCGTCGGTCCGGAAAAACGGCGCTACGTCAAGGAACCACATGCGTGGATTCTGGGCCTGCCCTTGAACCGCGCGGATGCCGGGGCCGCGCCTTTGGTGGTGTGGGAGGGCAGTCATCTGGTGATGCAGGCCGCCCTTGCCCCCCTGATGGCCCATGCCAGTGACCCATCCGAGGTAGACATCACCGACGCCTATCAAGCCGCCCGCGCCGAGGTGTTCCGCACCTGCCCCCGCGTGGAGCTGCCGGGCGTGCCGGGGGAAGCCGTGATCCTGCACCGCCACCTGATCCACGGCGTGGCCCCTTGGGCTGATGGCGCAACAGCCGAAGAACCGGGGCGGATGGTGGCCTATTTCCGGCCCCTGCTGGCGTCGATACCCGAGTGGGCGGGACTTTCACCGTCCAACTAGGTGTTAGGGCTGATGGTGGGGAGGCGAATGAAAACCCGCTTCCGAACATCCTTAGATGCAATGCTCAAATCGACTCGCAGGGAAAAATCTGGACCGAAAAGCGATTTGCCAAAGTGCGAGATCGTCCGCACGAAATATGCAAGTTCGTCATCATCCTTTGCCGTTTCCAACACCCTTACCAATTCCGGGGTAGTGCTTTCGGCGTGTAGCCCAAACTGAGATTTCATATCCCACCACATCTAGAATAGGTCAGCTCATATACTACTATAGGTTCGCGGTTCGTTCCTGCCAAGACGAACGCACCCCGCTCCACAAATAAAGTTGCGCCCAACCTGGTCCGACCAGTTCGTCATCCCATTCGGGTGATCCTCATCGGCCGAGGCCAGCAACAACTCCGCCGGCAGGACCGCACCCGCGCTCGGGTCGATCATAGCGGCCGTCAACGTGGCGAGAAGGTCGGGCCCTTCGACCTGAACCCCGGTCACCCGTCGCCCCTTGGCATGCCGATGCCACGGCAGAAGAACCGGGGCGGATGGTGGCCTATTTCCTCCCGCTGCTGGCGTCTGTCGCCGAATGGATCGCGCCTTAACCCGCCAGATGCGCGCCCAAGCGCAGGCCCAGCGCCGCGATGGTCAGCGACGGGTTGACGGCGGCAGAGGTCGGCAGGACCGAGGCATCGGCGATATAGAGATTGTCCAGATCATGCACCTTCAGGTTCACATCCACGACCGAGGTTGCAGGGTCCTGCCCCATCCGCGCTGTGCCGCATTGGTGGCTGGGCTTTGACTTCGGAAAGCCCCGCGACAGCGTAATGGGCCAACCCGCCCGCCGCATCGCGGCCTTAAGCTTGCCCACCAGAATGTCATGCGCCTCGACATTGGTGCGCCGCCAATCCACCACCACACCGCCATTGCGCCACATCACGCGGCTGTTCGGGTCGGGCAAATCTTCGGACATGGCCATGATGTGGATGGAATGATCCGCCAGCCAATGCGACAGCCACAGGGGCATTCCGGTTTCCCCGGCCAAAATCGGCCCCGTGATCCGGCCCAGCATCTGGATATTGCCCAAAGGTTCGCCCTTTGGCCCGCCGGTCAGGTAGAAATCATTGATCTGGATGGTTTTCTCATAGACCGACCGATTGCGCCGGAACGGATTGACCGCAATCATCGCGGTCAGATTGTGGTTCATGAAGTTGCGGCCCACTTGGTCGGAGCCATTCGCCAGACCATTGGGATGATCGTCATTGGCCGAGGCCAAGAGCAGCCCCGCCGACATGATCGCCCCGGCGCACAGGCACACCGTCCCTGCGGTCAAGGTGGTGGGGCCGTTCGGGCCCTCCACCTGCACACCGGTGATCCGCCGCCCCTCAGCAAGCAGGCGCGTTACACGCATGCCGGTCTGCAAGGTCACATTCGGATAGCGCAGCGCTTCGGCCAGTCCGCAGCTTTCGGCATCCGACTTCGCCCCGGTGCTGTCGGGAAAGGCGTCCCATGTGGTGGGCGCACGGGCGAGCCACGCGTCGATGTCCACGCCCAAAGGCAGGGCGGACGGGTGCAAGCCTTGGGCGGCAAAGGCGCGGCGCAGGGCGGCGATGTCCGGCTCATCCGGCACGGGCGGATAGGGATAGGGGGCGGAGCGCAGCGGCACCGTAGCATCGCCCGCATCATCGCCCCGCACACGGTAGAGCGTTTCCGCCTTGGTATAAAACGGCTCCATCGCGGCATAGTCGATGGGCCAGCCGGGGGTTATCCCGTCGATATGGCGCAGGGGGTGAAAATCCTCGGCCCGGTAGCGCAGCAGGACCGCGCCGTAAAACTTGGTGTTGCCCCCGACAAAGGCGTAGTTGCCGGGGTTGAAGGGCTGGCCTTCGGCATCGTGCCAAACCTCTTTGGGTTTGAAATGCCCGCGCTGGAAGATGGCGGCGGGATCGCGGGCCTCGGGGCTGTCGGGCAGATGCTCACCGCGTTCGAGGATGACAATCCTTTGCCCGCTGGGCGCAAGGGCGGCGGCAAGACTTGCACCGCCCATGCCGGACCCGATGATGATGACGTCCGCGTCCATGCCTGTTCCCCCTGCCTGTCAGACAGGGTTATCACCCGCCCGCAGCGCCCAAGGCAACCGCGATCAAGCGACCCGGCGCAGCGGGGCGGCCTTTGGCACGGTCGTCTTTTCTTGTGCCTGTGTGAACGCGTTGCCCGAACCCTCGGCAGTTTGACGCGCCGATGCCTGCGCCGGGGTGGGCTTTGCCTCTTCGGCGGCAAGTTTGAAGAACTCCATCGTCTCGTTCAGCGTATCGGCCTGCGAGGACAGTTCCGAGGACGCAGATGCCATCTCTTCGGCGGCAGATGTGTTGGATTGCGTCACGCGGTCCAACTGCTGCACCGAGTGCGAGATCTGACCCGATGCCCCGGACAATTCACGCGTGGCATGCGAGATTTCGGCAACCAGTCCCGCCGTGCGTTGGATGTCCGGCACCAAGCCTGCCAGCATATCACCCGCCCGCGCCGCCGAACGCGCGGTGTTGACAGAGAGGGTCGAGATTTCGCTTGCCGCCATCTGGCTGCGCTCGGCGAGTTTGCGGACTTCGGCCGCCACCACGGCAAAGCCGCGACCATGCTCACCCGCCCGTGCCGCCTCAACCGCGGCGTTCAGCGCCAGAAGGTCGGTCTGCCGCGCGATTTCCTGCACGATCATGATCCGGTCGGCGATGGTCTGCATTGCGGAAACCGCTTCGGCCACGGCCCGGCCCCCTTCTTCGGAGTCCAGCGCCGATTTGGCTGCGATGCCTTCGGTCATGCCGGAGTTCTCGGCGCTCTGCTGGATATTGGCCATCATCTGGGTCATGGCTGAAGAGACTTCTTCCGTCGATGCGGCCTGCTGGTTCGAGGCTTGGCTCAGTTCTTCGGCGGTGGCTGCCATCTGACCGGCCCCCAGCGCCACATTGCGCACCGCACCAGTGACGCGACCCACGATGTCGCGCAGCTTGAGGATCATCTCTGACTGCACGGATAG
>CALRPK020000371.1:0-3486 GCA_943370015.1 Paracoccus haematequi | reverse complement strand
CGGGGCCACTGCCTTCAACCAATCGGACGCGGCGCAGGGCGGTCAACTGATCGCGCTTGAGGCGGGCAATTACCGCATGGCCATCGACGCCGAGGGCGATTTTACCGGCGCATACCAGTTCCGCCTGATCAACATCGAAAACGCGGATGTCATCGCGCTTGGCGATACGGTGAATGGCGTGTTGGAAACGGGCGGGCGCGAAAGCGACCTGTTCCGATTTGACGCCACCGAAGGGCAGGAACTGGTCTTTGACGCACAGGCGGTGTCGGGCGGCACGGCCTATTGGTCGCTGGTCGGCCCGGATGGCACCACCCATTTCGGCCCGCGCGGCTTTTCCCCCGGTTCCGACCCAGACCGCTTTGTCGTGCCGGTGACCGGCACCTACACGCTGATGCTGGAAGGCTATCTCTACAACGACACGGATCAGACCTATCGCTTCGCCGTGAATGAGGTGACCGATGTCGCCCGCACGGTGACGACCGATAGCGTGATTGCGGGCCGGATTGAGGTTCCGGGACAACGCCACAAGCTGACATTCACCTTGGATCAGGCGCAGACGGTCTGGTTTGATGCGCTGATGCCCTCTGACGTGACGATGCGGATCGACGGTCCGCGCGGCGTGGAACTGCCGACGCGCGGCCTTGTCAACACCGATTGGCAATTTGCCAACCCGGTGATGGCGCTGGTGGCGGGCAGCTATACCGTCACGCTTGAAGGGCCAAGCGGGCAGGTGGGCGATTATGCCTTTCAACTGCTGACCCGCGCCTCGGCCCAAGAGGTGCCGCGCGGCGTGACGGTGTCGGATGTGCTGTCCGATCAGGATGCGTCCAAGCCGCGTTACCGGGTGCCCTCGGGCGCGCCGCTGACCGATGCGGGCAGCGCGCAGCAATTCAACAGCAACGCTCCGCGCATCAGTCTGGCCGATCAGGCAGCGCTGAACCCGGAAACGCTGACGTTTGAGACATGGCTCAGGGCGGACAATCCCGGCTTTTTCCAAACCATCGCCGCCAAGAACCGCCCCGGAGAGTTTGGCGGTGGGTATGGCCTGTTCACCGAAGGCGGGCAGGTCAAGTTCTACGTCAACACGATCTTTGACGACAATTCCCGCGTGTCGGCGGCGCTGACGGCGGGGGAATGGACCCATGTCGCAGGCAGCTATGATGGCACGAAGCTTCGGCTTTACATCAACGGCGTGCTGGCCGAGGAAAAGGAGTATGCCACCCCGATCTCGCATTCCACCGCGCCGCTGATGGTCGGGGATTTGCAGGGCTTCGGCTATTACCCCTTTAACGGCCAACTGGACGAAACCCGCCTGTGGAACCGTGCGCTGACTGCGGCGGAACTGACCGCAGGCATGGCGCGGCGTCAGGTGGGTGGCGCGGATGGGTTGGTCTTTGCTTGGGGTTATGACAGCGCCAATGCCGCACTGGTGCTGGATGCGTCCGGCAATGGGCGCGACGGCACCATGCCCCCGGGACCGGGCACCGAAACCCGGCTTTACCGCTTGTCCGGCGTGGCGGGGGAGTCCTTGGTCTTTGCCCCGCAGCAGGATGCCAATGCCAATATCCGTATCCTTGGGCCATCGGGCCTTGTGCTGCGCGGGCCGGAATATCCGAGCGTCCTCGATCCCTTCGTTCTGCCGGAAACCGGCGAATATCTGATTTCCATCGAAGGCTATCCCTATGAGGGGCGGCCGGTGTCCTATTCCCTGCTCGCCGTGCCGCCGGTGCGGTCTGAGCTGTCCTTGACCGTGGGGCAGCGGGTTGATGGCACGCTTGCGGCGGTGGGCGCGGCCCATGCCTACAGCTTTACCCTGACGGCGGAGACGCGGGTTCTGTTCGATGCGCTGACCTCGGACCGGTCGGACATCGTCTGGTCCCTGACCGGCCCGCGCGGGGTTGAAGTTTCGGGTCGGCCCTTCAACGCGTCTGACAGTTACAACTTCGGCGGCAATGCGATGATGCGGCTGCCGCCGGGTAGCTACACGCTGATCGTGGACGGGGTGGGGGCGGCGACGGGGGCCTATGCCTTCCGCCTGTTCGATACGGCAGCAGCCACACCGATCACCTATGACGACCCGGTGACGGTGACGCTGAACCCATCGTCCGCCACCGTCGCCTTGCGCTTTTCCGGCACCGGCGGAGAGAGGGTGGTGTTGCCCAATATCCCCTTCGGCGCGACGGGGCGGATCTACGATCCCTTTGGGCGTGAGGTTCTGGGGGCGGGCAGCTTCAACGGCGGCAACACGCTGGTCTTGCAGGCGACCGGGCAATATCTGGTCCTGATCGAAGGCTACCCGCAGGCGGCCAGCGGCACGCAATCCGGCACCATGACCTTCACCGTCAGCGAGACACTGCCGCTTGAGACGCTGAGCGGCACCGCCATGACCCCCGGCACGCTGGTCGCGGGCAGCATCGGCACGGCGGGTGAGACGGATGATTACCTTTTCACCCTGACCACGGCAGGCAGGTTCCTGTTTGACGCGATTGATACGCAGGACCGCAATACCTATTGGACGCTGGTCGGTCCGCGCGGGCAAGAGGTGGTGCTGCGCAACTTCTACAGCAGCGATTCCGCCGCAATCGGTGACGGTTCCGTGCTGGACCTGCCTGCTGGCACCTACCGGATGCGAGTGACGAAAGACCCCAGCGTCACCGGCAATTACAGCTTCCGCCTGATCGACCTGTCGGCGGCGGAAAGCCTGACGCTTGGGGTGGAAACCACCGGGACGCTGGACCCCGCCCGCGCCAGCCGCGCCTACAAGTTCACCGGCACCGCTGGGCAGGAATTGGTCTTTGACCGCGCCAGCCAATCGGGCACCGGTTACGGCATCTATGCCCGCCTGATTGACCCCTTTGGGCGCGAGGTGGCGCGCAACTTCCAAATCACGTCATCGGGAGTGCTGACCCTGCCGATGTCCGGCAGCTACACTTTGGTGCTCGAAGGCTATATCTACGAAAACGCCTCTAACCCGGCCAGTTACGCCTTTACCCTGAAGCCCCGCGCCGTGACCAATACCGCCCTGACGCTGGGCGAGACGGTGTCTGGCACCGTGGGCAGCGCTTATGGGGCGGACGTCTACACCTTCAGCCTGTCGGCTGAGACCGATGTGATCTGGGACCAGTTGCAGCGCGACAGCAACGGATATGTTGAGTTGCGCCGCGGCGGGATCACCCTGCGAAACTTTAGCCTGTACGCCTCGGACAGCGGGGATACGGGCGAGTCCCCCTTCCTGCGACTGCCCGCCGGGAATTACGAGCTGGTGGTGCGGCCCAATGGCCAGATAGCGCCCAGCTATGGCTTCCGTCTGTTGCCTGCCGCCACGGCAACGACCATCGCTCTGGATACCGCCATCACCGGCACGCTGAGCCCCGCGCGAGAAACCGACCTTTACCGCTTTGATGCGGCGGCGGGGACAGTGATTTCCTTTGCCTCTGTCGTGAATGCCTCAAGCCAAGGGATTTACTATCGGCTGATTGATGGCTT
>CALRPK020000370.1:0-3490 GCA_943370015.1 Paracoccus haematequi | reverse complement strand
GTCACCTATCTGGAACGGCGCGGCTATGTCGCGGATTTCGCTTTGGATATCCGGGGCGCGCAGGCGCTGATGGAACGCCAGCGGCCCCGCTTGGTCATTCTGGATTATCGGCTTGAGGCGGAAAACGGGCTGGACCTTCTGGCGTGGATTCGCGCCCGCTTTGCCGAAACGCAGGTCGTCGTGATGACAGGCCACGGCGACATCGACACGGCGGTCAAGGCGATGAAGGCAGGCGCACGGGACTTTCTGGTCAAGCCGGTGCCTCTGGCCACGTTGGCGGGGATGGCCCGCGATCTGCGGATCGACGAGATGGCCCCTTGGGCCGATCCGACGGGATTGGACCGGATCATCGGACGCTCGGGCGAGACGGCGCAAATCAAGGCCACACTGAAACGGTTGGCCGAACAGGCCCGCGCTTTGGGCGGGGCAGCCCCCGGTGTGATGATCGCAGGGGCGGCAGGCACGGGCAAGATGACAGCCGCCCGCGCGCTGGCCGAGGCGGCCTTGCTGGACCTGCCGGGGGACGCTGCGGGGTCGATTGTCGAATTTGACTGCCGCAGCGATGGCATTGATCGGCTGCGCGATAGCCTTTCAGGGGCCGCGGTGCTGATCCTGCGCCGGGTCGACCATCTGCCCGGCCCGGCGCAGGCGGTGTTGGCGGGGCTGCTGGACCGGTCCGACATGCCCTGGACCATCGCGACGACCACAGCCGACCTTGCCCGGCGGGGTATAGAGGGCGGCTTTGACGCGGGGTTGCTGTATCGGTTGCAGGTCGAATGGGTGGACCTGCCGCCCTTGGCCAACCGCCCGGCGGACATCCTGCCACTGGCCGAAACCGTCGCCCGCCGCGCCGCGCGTCGCCATGCCCGCCCCCGCCCGCGCTTCCTGCCCGAGGCCCGGGCACGGCTGGTGGGGCATGATTGGCCGGGCAATGTGGCCGAACTGGTCAATGTGATCGAACGCGCCGTGCTGACGGTCGAGGTTGAGATTGGCCCCGACGACATCCGCTTTTTGGGCGCAGCCCCCGGTCCCGCCGTCCCGAACTTGCGCCGGATGGAGGAAGAGGCGCTGGAAACCGCGCTTTCCGCTGCGGGCGGCAACGTCTCACGCGCGGCACGGATGCTGGGCATCTCGCGCGATACGATGCGCTACCGGATGGAGAAATTCGGCCTGCCACGGTAACGCGGGCTGGATGGCTGTCCGTCAGGCCTCTTGGTCAAGGGGTCCGAACAGGCCCTAACCCTTGCCCATCATCACCCGCCGCGATTCAGAGAAAAACTCGCGTCTGGCCTGCACACCCGTGGCAATCACCGTGGCGGCCATCAGCCCATAAGGCCCCAAGATCCAGCCAAGGCTTCCCAGCGCGAAGTATATCGCCCGCAGCCCCCGGTTAAAGCTTTTGGCGGCGGTTATGTTGATCTCGGCGGCTTGCGCGGCGCGGCCAAAGCAGGTCGGGTCGCTGTGGTCATTCGGCACGGCGGCCATCAGGATCGAGCAATAGCCGAACAGCCGATGCGCCCAGACGAACTTGAGCAGGGCATTTGACAGGAAGAAGGTCACGAGGATCGCCTTCCATTCCAAGGGCACCCCGGCATCCAGCGGCAGATCGGCGGAAAGCCCGCTCCACTGATCCGGGTTGCCGATCAGCGCCACCCCGCCACCAATGGCAATCATCGAGGTCGAGGCAAAGAACGCCGTCCCTTGCCGCAGCGAGTCGATCACCGTGGCGTCAAAGATGCGCGGCTGGCGCGTCACGAATTGCCGCATCCAATCGCGGCGATAATCCGACATGATGACGGACACGCTGGGCCATCGGGCAGGTGGATGTTCGATCACCCAGCCGATCCCGATCCATGCAGCAAAGACCGCGATCAAGGCGGCCCAGTCGAGGGGCGACATCACGCCCAGATGTGTGGTCATATCCATGCCCGATGGATAGGCTGAGACGGCACGCTTGTCACCCATCGGGTTGAGCTATGTGCAAGGTGGTTATATGACCTGACCAATCCGCCGCGAAGGAGATGCCGATGGACATGCCCTTGCCCGATGCCTCGGTTCTGGCGCGGCGCGACCGTATTCTGGCGCAACTCGCCGCTGTTTTGCCAGCGGATGCGTTGATTTCCGACCCCACGGAAACCCGCGCCTATGAATGCGATGCGCTGACCGCCTATCGCTGCCCACCGATGGCCGCCGTCCTGCCCCGCACGACGGATGAGGTCGCGGCAGTGCTGCGGATTTGCCATGCCGAACGGGTGCCCGTCGTGCCGCGCGGATCGGGCACCTCGCTTGCCGGGGGGGCTCTGCCTACGGCGGATTGCGTGATCCTCGGCATCGCGCGGATGAATGGCGTGCTTGAGACGGATTATGCCGACCGCTTCATCCACGTGCAGACCGGGCGCACCAATCTTTCAGTGACGGGCGCGGTTGAGGGCGAGGGGTTTTTCTACGCCCCCGACCCGTCGAGCCAACTCGCCTGCGCCATTGCGGGCAATATCGGCATGAACTCGGGCGGGGCGCATTGCCTGAAATATGGGGTGACGACGAACAACCTGCTGGGCGTGCGGATCGTCACCATGGCAGGTGAGGTTATGACCATCGGTGGCCCGTGGTCCGATGCGCCGGGCCTGGACCTGTTGGGCGTGATCTGCGGGTCCGAGGGACAGTTGGGCGTGGTGACTGAGGCATGGTTGCGCATCCTGCCCAAACCCGAAGGCGCGCGGCCCGTGCTGATGGGATTTGCCTCAAACGAGGTGGCGGGGGCCTGCGTGTCGGACATCATCAAGGGCGGGCTCTTGCCCGTCGCCATCGAATTCATGGACCGCCCCTGCATCGAGGCGACCGAGGCTTTCGCCAAGGCAGGCTATCCCGATTGCGAAGCGCTGCTGATCGTCGAGGTCGAGGGAAGCCCGGCCGAGATTGACGACCAACTCGCGCGGATCAAGCGGATTGCCGAGCGCCACAACCCGGTGGCCTACCGCGAAAGCCGGTCCGAGGATGAAAGCAAACGCATCTGGCTGGGCCGCAAGTCTGCTTTTGGTGCCATGGGGCAGATGGGGGATTACATCTGTCTCGATGGCACGATCCCGGTGTCGGAACTGTCCTTTGTGCTGCGGCGGATCGGGGAATTGGCGGTGGATTACGGGCTGCGGGTCGCCAATGTGTTCCACGCGGGGGATGGCAATATGCACCCCTTGATCCTCTTCAACGCCAACCGCCCCGGCGATCTGGAAAAAGCCGAGGCGATGGGGGCCGACATCCTGCGCCTTTGTGTGCAGGTGGGGGGATGCCTGACCGGGGAGCATGGCGTGGGCGTGGAAAAGCGCGATCTGATGCATGCGCAATTCACGCGTGATGACATGGAGGCGCAGTTGCGGGTCAAGGATGTGTTCGATCCGGCATGGCTGCTGAACCCCGCGAAGGTGTTTCCGTTGGATGTGACCGCCGGGCGGCGCGCGGGTTGAGGGGGCAGGAGCGGGGGTGTTCACACCCC
>CALRPK020000369.1:0-3495 GCA_943370015.1 Paracoccus haematequi | reverse complement strand
TAACCGGCGTAGCCTTCGGTGTAGCCCGGCATTGACGGCGGCAGCGGCTGGTTGGCGGGCACGGCGCGGCCGTTGATGATCTGGACGATCCGGTCCTTGTTGATCGCCATGTTGATGGCCTTGCGCACCTCGACCTTGTCGAAGGGCGGGGTGGTGACGTTCAGCGTGATATAGCCCGTGTGCAACTGCCCACCGATGACAACGCGCGCGGCTTGGGCCGGATCGGCCATCACCTCTTGGAACTTGGCGGGGGGGATACCGTCGCCGGGAACGTCGACTTCGCCGTTCTGCAGACGCAGCAGGGCGACGACAGGTTCTTGTCCGACCTCAAACACCACGCCGTCCAGATAGGGCACGCCCGCACGCCAATAGTCGGCGTTCTTCTCAAACACCAAGCGCTGGCCCAGCGTCCATTCCGCCAGCTTGAACGCCCCGGTCCCGACCGGCTGCTTGCCGAAATCGCCTGCGGCGGCATCCACCGCCTCTTTCGGCACGACAGAGGCGAAGTTCAGCGCCATGACATGCAGGAAGGTCGCATCCGGGCGGGACAGCGTGATCTTGACGGTCAAGGGATCAACCACTTCAACCCCCGAAAGCCCATCCGGCCCGGCCTTGTCAAACCCGGCGATGGAGCCGAAGAACCCCGCCCCCGGCGATTGCGTGGCGGGATCGGTGACGCGGCCCAGCGAATACTTCACATCCTCGGCGGTCATTTCGCGGCCATTGTGGAATTTCACCCCGGCGCGCAGCTTGAAGGTATAGGTCAGGCCATCCTCAGAGATTTCATAGCTTTCGGCAAGACCCGGACGCAGCGTGGTGGTGCCGGGGACATAGTCCATCAGCCCGTCGAACAGCGACTTGATCATCGACCAGTTCTGCCAGTCATAACCAATCGCCGGGTCCAGCGTGGCCACATCATCCTTGTAAGTGATGGTGATGGTGCCGCCTGCCTTGGCGTTCGGGTCGGGCGTGTAATCCTGCGCCGCCGCAGGCAGCGCCAGCGACAGGACAAGGGCGGTGGACGCGAGCCATTTTTTCATCGGTTCTCTCCTGTTGGTTTCTGAATTCGGGTTCATCAGCGCAAACGGATACGCGGGTCGATCAACGGGGCAATCACATCGGCAATGAGGTTGCCGATGACGATGGCAAGGGCAGAGACCAGAGTGACCCCCATGATGATGGGAATGTCGACACGCTGGATGGCTTGCCATGCCAACTGGCCGATTCCCGGCCAACCGAACACGGATTCGACGACGACGATGCCGCCCATGAAGATGCCGATGTCGATGCCGATCATGGCAATCACCGGTAGGATGGCATTGGGCAGGGCATGGCGCAGCACAACCCGCCCCCGGCCAAGGCCCTTGGCCCGCGCGGTGCGGATATAGTCGGCGCGCAGCACCTCGATCATGCTGGAGCGCATCATCCGGCTATACCAGCCAGAGCCGAGGATACCCAAAGTCACTGCAGGCAGCACCAGATGGGCGAGGGTGCCGTAACCGCCGATGGGGAACCAGCCCAGCTTGACCGCGAAGACGTAAAGCAGCAGCAGGCTGACCACGAATTGCGGGGCCGAGACTGTGATGAAAGACGCCATCATCAGCACCTGATCCCCCGCCCGCCCCCGCATCAGCGCGGCGGCGATGCCAATGGTCAGGCCTAGAACCAACTCGGCCAAAATCCCCGCTGCCATCAGTTGCAACGTGGCGGGCAAGCGCGACAGGATCAGCTCGGTGACCTCGGTCTTTTGCAGATAGCTGCGGCCAAGATCGCCTTGCAGCAGGTTCCCCAGATAGCGCCCGTATTGCACGATGAACGGCTGATCGAGGCCGAGTTGCTGGCGGATATTCTCAACCGTCGCAGGGGTGGCCGAGCGTCCGGCAATCTGGCGCACGGGATCGGCGGGCAGCACGAAGAGCAAAAGGAAGGTGATAAAGCTGATCCCCAGCAGGATCAGCGCCGATTGGAACAGCCGTCGCAACAGGTAGGATGGCATCAGTCGCGCCCCCTTTGCGTCGGATCCAGCACATCGCGCAGCGCGTCGCCCACAAGGTTGAAGGCGAGTGCGAGCAGGATGATCGCCGCCCCCGGAATGAACACCAGCCACGGGGCGGCTTGGAAATAGGTCTGGTTTTCAAAGATGATATTGCCCCAGCTTGGCGTCGGCGGCTGCACCCCCACGCCAAGGAAAGACAGAGTCGCCTCTAAAAGCACGGTCGTCGAAATGCCCAGCGTGCCCCAGACGATGATCGTGGGGATCAGATGCGGCAGGATGTGGCGGAACAGGATGCGGCCCGTGCTTGCGCCCAAAGTCCGCTCAGCGGCGATGAAATCCCGCTCGGCCAGCGAAGTGGTTTCGGTATAGATCACCCGCGCCGTCTGCACCCAGTTCACCAGCGCGATGACCAGCGCCACGATCCACAGCGACGGCTTGAAGATCGCGGCCAGACAGATCGCCAGCAGCAGCGCTGGAAAGGCCATCATCAGATCGGTAAAGCGCATCAAGACGCTGCCAACCCAACCGCGAAAGAACCCCGCGACCAACCCAACCAGCGTGCCGATCAGCAGCGCCAAGCCATTCGCCACCACCCCGATGATCAGCGAGGTTTGCGCGCCATAAAGGATGCGGCTGAACAGATCCCGGCCCAAAAGGTCCGTCCCCATGATGAACCGCGCATTGGGCGGCAGGGGGGCACCTTCCAGCGTCAGGCCGTCGAAAAGTTGCTCTTCCGGCGCATAGGGCGCGATCCATGGGGCGAGGAGTGCCGCACCGACGACCAGCACGATCAAGACCAGACCCAGCAGCGCCAAGCGGCGTTCCATCAGACGGCGCAGCGCCCCCTTCGGCGCGGTGGCGGCAGAGATATCAACCATCCTGCACCCCCGGCTCTGACCCGTCACGCATGGCGACGATGCGGGCGGCGGCATCCTCAAAGCTGATGCGCCATGCCATCGCCATCTGGCGCAGTTGGGCATAGGCCTGCTCTTCGGTCTTACCGAGGGTCGCCAGTAGCGTCACCGCCCGCACCACGGTTTGCCGCCCATCCAGCCGCCGCCGCAGATCGGCAATCTCTGCCGACAGCGCCTTTTGCGCGTCAAAGGCATCCCGCGCGATCAGCAGGGCGGAATAGGCCCCGTTGTCGCCCACGGGCTTCAGCAGTTGCGCATGCGCCCCGGCGCGCAGGGACCATTCGATCCGCCCCGGAGCCTCTGACCCGATCAACGCGATCAAGGGCATCGGCGGCTGGCCCGCAGGCCAAGGGAACAACCCGTCATGGCCCATATCGGCATCGAAGAACAGGTAGTCGGCCCCCAACGCCTCGGCCCCCGCTTCGGGCCAGGCTTGCGTCACCTCAAGCCCGATAG
Source organism: Paracoccus haematequi (assembly GCA_943370015.1). Taxonomy (GTDB): domain Bacteria; phylum Pseudomonadota; class Alphaproteobacteria; order Rhodobacterales; family Rhodobacteraceae; genus Paragemmobacter; species Paragemmobacter haematequi_A. The sequence goes on along the minus strand of CALRPK020000369.1, from coordinate 129 downwards.
CGTGGAGTTGGCGCAAGAGGGCCTGCACCGTGGCATGGGGGCGATGCAGGATCACCGCCCGCGCGCCGCCAAGGGTGGGAATGCGGATCGGGCGTCTCATGACACCACCCGCAACTGTGGGGCTATGAT
>CALRPK020000368.1:0-3497 GCA_943370015.1 Paracoccus haematequi | reverse complement strand
TCCGCCCCGGCCTCTTCCAGCGTCTCAAAGACATGGGCGGTCTGGTCGGCGCTGACGTAAAGCTCCCACCCCAATTCGCCGACGTAAGTCACGCGGTGCGCGCGGGCGAGGCCCATGCCCACCTCAACCTCCCGTGCCTGCCCAAAGGGATGCGCGGCGTTGGAGAAATCGTTCGGGCTGACCCGCGCCATCAGATCGCGGGCTTTGGGCCCCATGACACAAAGCACCGACTCGGCGGCGGTGATGTCGGTGATGACGGCGAAATCCTCGCCCAGATGCGCCCGCATCCACGCCAGATTGCGCTGCAAGGTCGCCCCCGGCACCACGGCGAGGTATGCAGTTTCCGACAGGCGGGTGACGGTCAAATCCGCCTCGATCCCCGCACGGTCATTCAGGAACATGGTATAGACGATCCGCCCCGCCGCGACATCCATCTCGGCCGAGCAGATGCGGTTCAGGAACCGGCAGGCATCACGGCCTTCGATCCGGATCTTGCCGAAGGAGGTCATGTCGAAGAGGCCCACGCCGTTCCGCACCGCCAAATGCTCGGCCTTTTGGTTCTCAAACCAGTTCTGCCGCTTCCAAGAATAGCGGTATTCGCGTTCCTGCCCCGGATTGGCGAACCAGTTGGCACGCTCCCAACCCGCCACCTCGCCAAACACCGCGCCACGCGCTTTCAGATGTTCGTGGATGGGCGAGCGCCGCACACCCCGCGCGGTTTCCACCTGACGATAGGGGAAGTGGTCAGCATACAGGAGGCCCAGCGTTTCCGTCACACGCTCCTTCAGATACTTGCGGTTCTTCTGGAAGGGTTGGGCGCGGCGGATATCCACCTCCCACAGATCAAAAGGCGCTTCGCCTTCGGTGATCCAATGCGCCAAGGCCATCCCCGCCCCGCCAGACGAGACGATCCCGATGGAGTTATACCCCGCCGCGATCCAATAGCCCTGCACCTCGGGCGCTTCGCCAAGGTAATAGCGGTCATCGGGAGTAAAAGATTCCGGCCCGTTGAAGAAGGTATGAATCCCCGCCGTCTGGAACAGCGGCATACGGTTCATCGCGTGTTCCAGGATCGGCTGGAAGTGGTCGAAGTCCTCGGGCAGGGTGTCAAAGCAGAACTCCTCGCGGATGCCGCCCATGCCCCAAGGTTTTGCTTTGGGCTCAAACGCCCCGAGCATCATCTTGCCCGCATCCTGCTTGTAATAGGCGCATTCATCCGGCACGCGCAGCACGGGCAGGTTGGGGTCAAGGCCCGCCACGGGTTCGGTCACCAGATAGAAATGCTCACAGGCATGCAGCGGCAGCGTCACGCCGTTTTGCGCCGCAAAGTCCCGCCCCCACATGCCGCCGCAGTTGATGACGACATCGGCGGCGATATGCCCCGGCCCCTCGTCGGTGACATAGTCCACCCCGGTCACCCGCCGCCCGCGCGCATCAGCGACCTCGGTCACCCGCGTGACTTTCACCCCTTCCAGCACCTTTGCCCCGCGCATCCGCGCGCCCTTGGCCAGCGCCATCGCGATATTGGCGGGGTCACATTGCCCATCGAGCGGCAGCGCCACCGCGCCCACCACATCCGAGACATTCAGATGCGGATACTTGGCTTTCACCTCGGCGGGGGAGATTTCATGCACATCGACATCGAAAATCCGCGCCACCGTCGCCTGACGCAGCAATTCCTCATGCCGTTCGGCGGTCAGCGCCACAGAGATGGAACCCACCTGTTTCATCCCCGTGGCCACACCCGTCTCGGCCTCCAGCTTCACATACAAATCTGCCGAATACTTCGCCAGACGCGTCATATTCGCCGATCCGCGCAATTGCCCGATCAGCCCCGCCGCGTGCCATGTGGTGCCGCAGGTCAGTTGTTTGCGCTCGAGAAGCACAACATCCGTCCATCCGGCTTTCGCAAGGTGATAGGCCACCGAACAGCCCGACACGCCCCCACCGATCACCACTGCCCGCGCCCGTGCCGGAACGTCTACCATCTTCTTCTTGCCTCGGTTTTCTCTGTTCAAATATCCCGGGGGTCCGGGGGCTGGCCCCCGGTTCCCCGGCCCGTCACGCGCGGATGCGCTCGTTTTTTGCGTCCCACAGCGGTGCGTCTTCCTGCACCACGGCGGGGTAACGCACACCAAACACTTCAACCTCGACCGGTGTCCCCGGCACGGTCAGATCGGCGCGCAGCATCCCCAGCGCGATGACCTTGCCGACACGGTGGCCAAAGTAGCCAGAGGTGGTTTCCCCCACCACCCGGCCCTCATGCCAGATCGTCGACATGTAGGGCGGATCGCAATCGCCCGCCTCAACCGTCAGGGTGACAAAGCGCTTGGTCACCCCGGCCTGCTTTTCCGCCGCCAAGGCCGCCTTGCCGCGGAAATCGGGTTTGGTCCAATCGACGAACCGCTCCAACCCGCCTTGCAGCACGGTGTAATCGGTCGAAAGGTCGCCCTTCCACGCGCGATAGCCCTTTTCCACGCGCAGGCTGTTCAGCGCGAACATGCCAAACGGGCGTAGACCATGCGGCGCACCTGCGGCCATAACCGCATCCCAGACCTGTGCCGTCTCGCCCACCGGCGTGTGAATTTCCCAGCCCAATTCCCCGGCAAAGCTGACGCGGAACAGATGCACCTCCACCCCCGCGATCTTGGCCTTTTGGAAGGTCAGCCAGCCCTTCGTCAGATCGGCATCCGAACAAGCCGCCAGCACGGCGCGCGATTTGGGGCCGGTCAGGATCTGGCAGGACCATTGCTCTGATGCATCAAACAGGCTTAACCCCGGTGCGAGGTGGCGCAGCAGCCATTCCTTGTCATGCAGTAGCGCGGTGGCGGCGGTGATCAGCAGGAACTGATCGTCCCCCATCCGGGCCACCGACATCTCCGTCACGATCCGGCCTTTGTCATCGGCGAAATAGGCCAAACCCAACCGCCCGACGGAGGGCAGCTTGCCGGTGATCTGTGCGGCCAGCCACGCCGCAGCGCCGTCGCCGGTCAGCATGAACCGACTAAAGCCCGGCAGGTCCAAAATCCCGCAGGCATCGCGCACGGCAAGGCATTCTTCGCGCACCGCACCGAACCATGGCCCCTGACGGTCCCAAGTCTGTTGCGCGGACTCCGAAGTGTCATCCCCCGGACGCGCATACCAAAGCGCACGTTCCCAGCCGTTATAGGGGCCAAACTGCGCGCCCAAAGCCGCCGTGCGATCATGCACAGGCGACAGGCGCTTCATCCGGCCTTCGGGCCAAGTATGGTGCGGGAAGTGCATGGCGTATTCGTGGCCATAGACCTCCATCCCTTTTTTCACGCAATAGTCGGGGTCTTCCCAGCCGGTAAAACGGCGCGGATCGCAGGACCACATGTCCCATTCCGTCGCCCCTTGGGTAACCCATTCGGCCAGCACCTTGCCCGCGCCCCCGGCCTGACAGATGCCGAAGGTAAAGACACAAGCCTCAAAGGCATTCGGAACCCCCGGCATCGGGCCGATCAGCGGGTTGCCAT
>CALRPK020000367.1:0-3497 GCA_943370015.1 Paracoccus haematequi | reverse complement strand
CAGCCAGTGCAGCACGGTGAAGATCGGCTTGGTGAAGAAGAAGAACCAGCCCCAGTCGATGGCATCGATAAAGCCCGGAACCGCTGCGTTGTTCTGGTAATCGCGCAGCGTTTCCCATTCCTTGGCCCCGGCAAAGACGCGCGAGGCGTTTTCGACCGTTGCGCCCGGTGCCACCGTCACGGCGGGCTGACGGGTGATGGTTTGATAGAGGTCGTAGTCGGGAATATGGCTGGCTACAGCGGTGAAGGGCTGTCCCTGCGTCGGGATCAGCACCGTCATCCAGTATTTGTCGGAAAAGCCGATCCAGCCATCGGTGGTGGCGGGCATAACCTCTGCCGGGCCGAATTCTTCGACCACCGGGGTCAGTTCATCGACGTGCTTGTACTTGAGCTCTGTCAGCTTGCCATCGGTGCGGCCAACCACGCCTTCATGCGAGATGAAGAAGTTTTCCAGCTTCTCCGGCTTGCCATGGCGGTAGACCGTCGCGACAGGGGACAGCGTCGCCGGGGTCGCGCCTGCGTTCTGCACCTTGTCGGTGATGGTGAACATGAACCGGTCATCAACGGCGATGGTGCGGGTGAAGGTCAGGCCCTTGGTATTGGCCCAAGTCAGCGTGACGGGTTTTTCCACCGTCAACGTGTCATTGCCCTGCACCTGCCACGGGGTTTCAGACCCGGGCACGTCAGCGGCGGTCAGATCGCCCTGCGGCTGCCATCCATGCACGGTATAATAGGCATGGGGCTGGCCTGCCGGGATCAACAGACGGACAGTGTCCGACGTTGGGTCGATGGTGACGCGGTAGGTTTTCAGCGCCAGATCGTCGATCCGCGCGCCCTTCAGCGCGATGGTGCCAGCCAGACGCGGGGTGTCGATCTTGATGCGGGGCGTTTCCGCACCGCTTTCCGAAGCCTGCGTTGCTGCGGTGGCCGCTGTGCCTGTGGCGGCCGGTGCTGCCGCCGTGGCATCGGTCCCAGCCGGAGGCAACAATTCCTCCCCGGTCTGCGCCGTGGTGGGTGCATTCGGATCGACGGCCAGATCGGGCGGAGGAAAGAAGATGTTCCAGCCAATGAACACGGCGGCGCAGAGCACCATCGTGAGAAGCAGGTTCTTCATGCTGTTTTGATCGTCCATCTGGACCACCACCCATCCTTGAAACGGTTTGCGACGCTTCAACAGAAGGGGGGGGCAAAGGTCAAGCGGTTTTCCCCGCGCGGTCACACCGGGGTGACCGGCGCTGCGGTCGCATTGGCCGCAACCGCCACGATTTGCCCGGGATCCTGACCCGGATTGACAGGGAAAGACGCGGCAACACCCCCCTGCACGACCAACCACGTGCCAAACACCTCGGCTGACATCGGGTGGCCGATGGCCCAGCCTTGCAGGTGCCCGCAGCCCATCGCTGACAGGGTCGCCGCTTGTGCAGGGGATTCGACACCTTCTGCCACTGTGTCGAGGCCAAGCCGATCCGCCATCGACAGGATCGCGGTGACGACGCGGCGTTGGTCGGCGTCTTGATCCAACCCGGCGGTAAAGCTGCGGTCGATCTTGATGCGGCGGATGGTCAGGCGGCGCAATTGACCGATTGCGGCCTGTCCGGTGCCGAAATCATCCAGATCGACACCGCATCCCATTCGTGCCAACCGGTCGATCCCGCGTACCGTAACCGGATCGCCGTCGGCCAAGACGGTTTCCATCACCTCAACCGTCAGGCGGTGGGGGGGGATGTCGTGACGGTCCATCTCCCATGCGATACGGTCTGGCAAGGTCGGATCGGCCAAGTCCTGAGCATCAAGGTTGATCGCAAGCATGGGAACGATCAGCCCGGCTGCATCCCATTGGCGCAATTGGGCCATGGATTGGGACAGCATCGCCGCCGTCAGCCGCGCCGACAGGCCCGTTAGGCGCAGGTCGTCCAGAAAGGCGGCGGGGGAGAGCAGACCGTGATCCGGGTGCTGCCACCGCGCCAGAACCTCTGCCCCCGTCAAGGTACCGGTACGGGCGCAGAGTTGCGGCTGGAAAGATGGAATGAACTGTCCCGCGTCCAAGGCGGCTTCAAGCAGAGCACGCGGTGGCGGCGGGGTGTGTCGCGCCATGCCGGGGCGAAAGCTGCGGATTGCGCCGGGGCCGTGACGCCGTGCCTCTTCGGCGGCCAATCGGGCGCAGTTTAGCAGGGTCTGCCCATTGCGCGCAGTGGCCAGATCGGGCAGGCAGAAACCGACCGAAAGGGACCTGTGCCCCCCTGCCGTCGCCGCGCGTTGCACCCGCGCCGCAATGGGAATCATGGTTTCAAGGTCCAACCTGCCAAGCGGGGCAAGGGTGACGGCAATTCCGTCAGGGACCGGCGACAGGATGTCGGGCGCCCGCAGCACCGGCAGCAGGGCGGCCGCAAGCTGGGCCGTGTCGGGCGCTGATCGCCCATCCGCCAGCAGGATCAGACAGGCGGGATCGGGACTGCCCGCATCTTCAAACACCGCGTCCATCGCACGACAGGCCAGACCCGGCGGGAGCAGGACAGGTGTTGCCGTCGGTGCAGAACGGTGGACCGCATATGCAGCAAAGCAAAGCATCGAGAGCGCCACCAGCCACGGCGCAAGCAGCCCCAGCCCCGCGACCGCCGCTGCAAGCGACAGCCCTGCCAGCGCCACCGCCCCCCATATCCGCCAAGACCAACCCATAGGACCCCGCGCTTTGCCGAAGGTCAGATTGGGGACGGTGTCTTGTGGCTTTCTTAATCGCCGTCCCGCAGATCAGGCGGATTTGACGCAAATGCCGTGGGTTCCGCCGAAGGTGCCGCCATCCCTGCCATCAGTCCGGCAAAGTCGAACAGCGACGGGTCGGCCAGATGCGACGGCCGCACGTTCATCAGCGCGCGGAACATCACCTGACGGCGACCCGGAGAGCGGGTCTCCCACTCATCCAGCAGCTTCTTGACCTGCATCCGCTGCAAACCTTCTTGTGATCCGCAAAGATCGCAGGGGATGATCGGGTAGTTCATGCCACGCGCGAATTTCTCGCAATCAGCCTCAGACACAAAGGCCAAGGGGCGATAGAGCAGAAGATCGCCATCCTCATTCACCAGTTTCGGCGGCATGGCGGCAAGGCGGCCACCGTGGAACAGGTTCATGAAGAAGGTCTCAAGAATATCATCGCGGTGATGACCCAGCACCACCGCCGAACAACCCTCTTCCCGCGCGATGCGATACAGGTTGCCGCGCCGCAGACGGGAACAGAGCGCGCAATAAGTGCGGCCCTGCGGGACCTTGTCCATCACGATGGAATAGGTGTCCTGATATTCGATCCGATGCGGCACACCCATCCGGGTCAGAAACTCCGGCAGCACCGTCGCCGGAAAGCCCGGTTGCCCTTGATCCAGATTGCAGGCGAGCAACTCCACCGGCAACAGCCCGCGCCATTGCAATTCATGCAAGACCGCCAGCAGCGTATAGCTGTCCTTGCCCCCTGACAAGCAGACCAGCCACCGCGCGCCGCGTTCGATC
>CALRPK020000366.1:0-3506 GCA_943370015.1 Paracoccus haematequi | reverse complement strand
GGCCCGATCCGCCGCCCGCACCGCGCGATCCACATCCGCCGCATCGGCCTTTGGCATCATCGCCCAAGGTGCCCCCGTCGCCGGATCAAGGCTGGCAAAACTGTCAGACCCATCCGCAAACGCGCCGTCGATATAGTGCTGGAAACGGTCCATCTTTTCCTCAGGCAAAAGCGGGCATGACGTCGTCGATGAACCGGCGCAGAGAGTCGCGTTTGCGCTGGAAACTCATCCCGCTGTCGATCCAAAGCGAGAATTCGTCATATCCCAGCGCCTCATAGCCCTTGATCCGGGCGATCACCTCATCCGGCTGACCGACGATCTGGTTTTTCCGCATGCCTTCGGGCGAATAGAAGGGGTGGTTCACGAAATCCTCTTCCGGCAGGTCGATCAGACCCTGCGAGATCGGGCGTTCGTTTTTGAACCAAGCGCCGAAATAGACGTAGAAGCGATGAAGTTCTTCCGCCCCCAGCTGCGCGTCGGCCTCAGAGTCGGCCACATAGGTGTGGCGCAGGACCATGATCTTGGGGCGCGGTTTGTCCGGGTGGTTGGCACAGGCGGCGTTGAACTTGGCCATCAGGCTTTCCACCTCTTCATCGCCAAAATGCAGCGGCGTGCATTGCACGTTGCAGCCATGGGCCACGGCGAAATCATGGCTGCTGGGATCGCGCGCCGCGACCCAGATCGGCGGGCCAGCGGGTTGCAGCGGCATGGGCGAAGAGGCGGTCTTGGGGAACTGCCAATGCTCCCCTGCATGTTCGTAATCGCCCTGCCAAAGCTTTTGCACGGCGGGGATCAGCTCACGCATCTTCTGCCCGGCGGTCCAGGCGTCCAGACCGGGTGAGAGGCGTTCATATTCAAAGCTGTAGGCCCCGCGCGCCACGCCCAGATCCAGCCGCCCATCCATTATGATATCGGCCATCGCGGCCTCACCCGCCAGACGGATCGGATGCCAGAAGGGGGCAATCACCGTGCCAGTCCCCAGACGGACATTCTTGGTCCGCCGCGCCAGATCGACAAGGTTCAGCAAGGGGTTCGGCGCGATGGTGAAGTTCATGCCATGATGCTCACCCGTCCAGATGGCATGCATCCCGCCATCATCGGCCATATGGCAAAGCTCAATCATCTCCTCATAGAGCCGCCGCTGGTCGTCGTCGGCAGAGACGCGTTCCATATGCACAAACAGCGAAAACTTCATTTGCGTATCCTTTCGCCGATGGGCTCCACGCGGCCCTGTTCCTGATTTCCGAAGTAAAGTCCGTAGTTTCCGATCCGGCTTTCATCCGCCAGACGGTCCAGCATCGTCAGCATGGCGGGGTCGGTCACATCCGACAGCCCACCGCGCGACAGTTCGACAAAGCTGCCGCGCCGGGGTTGGCCCGCGCTTGCAGGGCAAAGGAAGGCAATGTTCTGCTGGCGGCGTCCGACATCCTCATAGACGGCATAGACGAACCCCGGTGCCGCGGTCAGACCCGTGCTGGCAATGAGCGCGGCCAATGCCGCCTGCACGCCTTCGCGCCCGACGCGCTGGGATGGCAGGGTCAGACCGCCCTGTCCGTCATCCAGCAGCAAGACCTTGCCCGCACATTCCAAAATGGCGGAAATCACCACATCCGGCCCGGTTTCCACCTGCTGCGCGGTCTGGGCCGGGGTGAAATAGCTGCCCCGGTAATAGCCAAGGCCCGCCGCCGAACTCGCCTCAAACCCCTCGATCTTTCCGATCAGGATGGTGTGGTCGCCCGCATCCACGACCTGATGCATCACGCAGTCAAACCACGCCGACACGCCCGCCAGCACCGGATTGCCCATCGGCCCTTTGCGCCAATAGACGCTGGCAAAGCGATCCTCCACCCGTTTGGCGAAGGTGTTGGACAGGTCTTTCTGCCCTTCGGACAGGATGTTGACGGCAAATCCCTTGCCCGAGGTGAAGGCGGCATAGCTTGAGGATGTCTTGGCAATCGACACCAGCAAAAGCGCGGGGTCAAGCGATACGGACGAAAACGAATTGGCGGTAAAGCCGATGGGTTTGCCCGTGTCATCAATGGTCGTGACCACCGTAACCCCGGTCATGAAAGTCCCGAAAGCATCGCGCAGGGCGCGCGGGTCGATGGCGGTCATGTCGAGGTCTCCTTCAGCCAATCCGATAAGGCCGCATTCACCTGATCGGCGGCGGTCAGCGTGAGCATATGGCGATGTCCGGCAATGACCAGTGCTGCCGCGCCGGGAATGGCACCTGCGATGGCATGCGTCATGGCAGGGGTGGAGTTTGCGTCGCCCTCTGCCGTCAGGATCAGCGCCGGGCAGCGGATGTCCGTCAAACGGTCGGCATAGGTGGCATCGCCCCCCGCAAAGGCGGCGTAGGCGGTAGCATAGCCGCTTGGGCTGACGTTTCGCAACATCTCAGCGCAAAGCGCGCGGGGGGCGGCTTCATCGGCGGTGAACCAGCGGGCCAAGGGGGCCTCTGGGTCGCCCTTGCCTGCCGCGATGTCGGTGGCGCGGGCCAGAACGGCGGCCGTTGCCTCTGGGCTGCGGCGATGGACGGGGCAGAGCATGGCGACACGGGCCACCAGATCGGGACGCGTCACGGCCAAGCCGCCCGCAATCAAGGCCCCCATCGAATGACCTGCCACCGCCATGGGACCAAGTGCCAAGGCGTCAACCACCCGCGCAGCCCATGCGACATAATCCGGCAGCGTTGCACCTGCGGGCAAGAGGTCGCTCTCGCCATGCCCCGGCATATCCACCGCCAGCACGCGGTGGGTGGCGGAAAGCGCGGCGATTTGCGGTTCCCACACCTCGGCCCGCAAGCCGACGCCGTGGATCAGCAGGACCGGCGCACCCGACCCGGCCGAGATCACACGGGAACGCGACCCGTCAGACAGCGGCAGGATTGCTGACATCATGCCCTAGGTCTTTCAAATCCTGATAGCGGTCGCCAATGCGGTGATGCGGACGCCCGCCGATCGAGGCACCCAAGGCCACCACAATCTCATCCGCCGCCGGGGCATCGGGAATGGCGAACTGGATCGTCAGATAATGCGACCGGCGGCCTTCGTCCTGCTTGTCCATCAAGGGGATCATGATCGGGCAATTGGCCGGACCACGGGTGTTGGTAAAGGCAAGGTAGGTCTTGGCCCCCACCGCCTGCCGGTAATGATTGCCAAAGCGCAGGGTGTGGATCAGGGCAGAGGCATGCTCCACCTCGCCATCCAGACCCACGACGGAAGCCTTGCCATAGCCTTCGACCTTGTCGCCTCCGCCCGCCGCGTCGATGATCATCGCGGTCAGCAACGCACCCAATTCCGGGGCGACGTCGTGGATTTCCGGCTTAAGATCCTCAACGAACCCCCTGCCCGCCCAAGGATTTTTCACCACAGCGGCGGCAGAGATAAAGGTCAGCGGGCGTGCAGCGGCGCGGCCCCCTTCGATCAGCGTGGTTTCAACATTCAGCAGCGTTTTACGGATGATCGCGGGCATGGATTCTGTCCCTTGGGGTGTTGGCCTGAACT
>CALRPK020000365.1:0-3521 GCA_943370015.1 Paracoccus haematequi | reverse complement strand
ACCTTGACCTGACCGAGGGTGATTTCGGCCCCACCGACCGCATCGTCGATCTGCTGTGGCTGGTTGAGGCGAATGCCGCCGTATCGGGGGAATTGCGCAGCCTGAACCGTCGCTTGCAGGGCGCGCAGGCCGTGGCACAGGAACAGGCCTTGACCGATCCCTTGACCGGCCTGCGCAACCGCCGTGCCTTGGACGGCGCACTGGCCGATCATTGCGCCGGGGTCGAAGGTTTCGCCCTGCTGCAACTGGATCTGGACCGGTTCAAGCAGGTCAATGACAGCATGGGTCACGCGGCGGGTGATCATGTGCTGGTTGAGGTGGCGCGTGTGCTGACGCAGGAAACGCGGGCGGGGGATGTTCTGGCGCGGCTGGGGGGCGATGAATTCGTCGTGCTGCTGTCGGGCATGGCCGATGCCGCGCGGGCGATGCAGGTGGCCGACCGCATCACCCGCCGCCTGTCGCGCCCGATCCCGTTTGAAGGCCAGCCCTGCCGGATCGGGGTCAGTGGCGGCTTGATCCTGTCACCGCCGCGCGCTTTTCCGCAGCCCGAAGCCCTGCTGCGGCAGGCTGACGCCGCGCTTTATGCCGCCAAGCGCGCCGGGCGCGGGCAGACGGTGGCGCAGGCTTGGCAGGCGTAGCGATCACGCCTTGCGCTTTGTCCAGTAAAGCCGGTTCAGCGCGGCACGGATCACAACCTCGGCCCGGTGGCCTTGGCCCAGTCGCATCGCCTCGGCCCAGCGGCGGGCGCGCAGCAGGCGGGCGGCGGTGGCGGCGCGCATCTTGGCCAGATGGGGCGGGGTGCCATCCTGCGGGGCTTGGGCCAATTGGCGCGCCACAAAAGCCACATCCGCCGCCGTCATCTCAAAAGGCCGATACCCCGCCAACTCCATCAGCTTGGCGGCGACGGCCTGTGCAAACCATGCGCCCTCGGCCAAGGTCAGGCCCATGTCCTGCGTCATCGTGGCGACCTGTTCGGAAAGCTCTGCCTCGGGCGGGCTGGCCGAGGGGGCCACGGCCCCAAGCGGCAGGTCCGGTTGCCCCGCAAGGCGGCGCTGCGCCGACAGGGCCGCGAGTTGCGACCAGAGCGCCATCTGCCGCCCATGCCGGATCGAGGCCGAAGAGATTGACCCGCCGTGCATCCGGTAACGACCAAGAATGTCGGGCAGACTGTCCAGCCGCCCCAGCGCCGCCAGCCGCCAGTAAAGATCGCTGTCTTCGGACACGGGCAGGGGGCGGTACCCGCCGACAGCCACCAATGCCGCACGCCGCGCCATGAAAAAAGGTTGGGTCAAAGGTGCCTCTCGCGCGGGCAAAAAGGCGGGGTCGGGGGTCACATGCGCGCCGGGCTGATGGATGATGCCAGTCTCAGCACCCGTGGAGTCGATTTCGATATGTGCGCCCGAACAGGCGACACATATCGGGTTGCCAACCATATGGCGCAATTGTCGCGCATGGCGGTCGGGGGCTGACAGGTCATCGGCATCCAGCCGCGCGACAAAGGGGGCCGTGGCCAGCGCAAGGCCCGCATTCATCGCGGCGGCAATGCCTCGTCCCGGCAGGCGCAGGCTGTGCACCCGTGGATCATGCGTGGCCAAGCGGTCAAGCAGCGCAGGCGTGTCATCGGTGCTGCCATCGTCGATCACGATGACGCGCAGGTTCGGTGCCGTCTGGGCAAGGGTGGACCGCACCGCCGCCTCAAGCGTTTGCGCGGCGTTGCGGGCGGGGATCAAGACGTCAACGGTGGGAAGGTCCATGCCCGCCCTCCATCGTCACGGCCTGCGTGGTGCTGATCCGCTCATAGAGCGCGTGTTCCAAGGCGTCGATCTGGGCCGAGGCTGCCATTTCAGCGCGCCCGGCATGGCGCAGGGCGGCGGTTGCCAGCCGGGCCTGCTCATTGGGATCATCCCAGATGCGCCGCAGGGCCTTGCGCCAATCTGCGACCGGGGCGGTGGGGGGCAAAAGGATGCCGCCCGGCCCCACTGCCTCGGGCAGGCCCCCGATCTCGGACGCCAGTGCCGGAATGCCCGATACCTGCGCCTCTGCCACCACGCGGCCAAAGGCCTCTTCCCAGCGGCTGGGAACAAGGATCATCCGGGCTTGGGCGTAGACCACGCGCATGTCGGCAATCCGCCGCAGCCATGTGACATTGGGCAAAGCCGCCGCGCGTTGGCGGTTGGCGGCATGTTCGGGACCGTCCAAGGTCCAAGCCTCGACGATCAGAAAGGGGATATCGGGGCAGGCTTCGGCCAAGGCCAGCGCGATGGCGATGCCTTTGGACGGGTGCGGATTGACAAAGACGCAATGGCTGCCGCTGGGTAGAACGCGGTAATTCGCGCCATCAATCACCGGATAGATCACCCGGCTGTCCACCCCGAGATCCGCGCGCGCCCGCGCCCGGGTGAAACTGGAGTTTGAAATGAAGATCGTCGCCGGATCCAGCGCCGCCACCGCGTCGCGCAGGCCGGCGAATTCGACATTGCGGAAATGGATCAAGGCGGGCAGGTCCAGCGCGCCGCAGACCCCCGCCAGACGGACCGCGCCGCCGCCTTGGGCTACCACCACGTCGGGGTGAAAGTGATCGCGCACCTCGGTCAGGGCGGCGGGGTCGGCACTGTGCCAGACGCGATAGGTGACCTGACCCGTCGCCCGGTCTATGCCGGTCCGGCGGTGGCGCAGTTTCAGCGTCAGACGGTGGCGCAGGCCCAAAATCCCCGCACCGGTCAGACCACAGAGCAGGCGCGTCTCATGCCCGCGTTCGGTCAAAAGGCGCATGGTTTCCTGCGTGCTGCTTTGCAGCCCCCCCGCGATCTGCGGCAAATGGGGATGGGCGGTGGCGAAGAGGACTTTCAGCCCCCGCTGACGCGCGCCACCGCCTTGTGGCTTTTCCGGCAGGTGCGGCCTGCTTTGGTCGTGATCCTGGCTGGTCATGGACCCATCCGGCCGCAGTCCTTCCCTGTAACGTCCGTCTTTCTGCCCGTCATGGTCTGTCATCTGTCGCGCTGCCTCTTGTCGTGATTGCTGAAGGGCTTGCGCTGTCCCGTTGAGGCCAACTGCGCGCCGGTTTCCCGCCCCTGTGCAGCCAGCCCCTTGGCCCGCCGTGCCCGCTGCGCCAACGGGCGCAACGGGCGGCGGTTCCGGGACCGATGCCGCATCGGTGCCTGATCGGTGGCAGACCGCCGATCAGGCGGGAACGGTCTGGGCCAGCGACGTGCCAAAGACCTGCGCCTGCCGGTCGCGCAGCATGTCCACCAGCCGTCCCGGCGGCAGGTCCACATCGGCCATGGTCAGCACGGCATCCTTGGCCACCGCCCGTTTTAGCCGCGCCCCGATGCCCACGCCAAAGGGCAGCAGGTTACCGCGCGCGGTGGCCTCGGCGCTTTCGGCAAGGCCATAGCAATCAAACCCGCCCAGACCGTCCAGAACCTGATCGGGGGCAAGGTCGCGTTTGGCGGTTGTCACGACCTCGACCCGCAAGCCGTCGGGCGCGATGGCGGCATCGCCCAGCAGGACGGCACGGGCGA
>CALRPK020000364.1:0-3531 GCA_943370015.1 Paracoccus haematequi | reverse complement strand
GGGGGGTGGATATGGAGGCCTTTCCGCGCCTTGCGGCGATTGATGCCCAGTTGACGCCTCTGCCTGCCTTTGCCGCCGCCCATCCTGGCCGGGCCAGGCCTGCTGCCTAGGTTCTGAAGCGTGACATTCCGTCCGGCCCTGTGGCATGGTCTGGTAAAATCCTCGGAACCCACGCGTATGACTGACCCTGCCGACCCCAGTTTCGACCTGCAAGAGTTCCTGCCCTACCTGCTCAATCAGGCTGCCGAGGCCGCCTCGCAGGGGTTTCAGGACATCTACCGCGACAGCTATGCCATGACCCGCACCCAATGGCGCGTGATGGCCAACCTTGGCAAATTCGGCGCGATGACCGCACGTGACATCTGCCGCATCAGCCATATCGAGAAAACCAAGGTCAGCCGCGCGGTGGCCCATCTGGAACAAGCGGGCCTGCTGACGCGCAGCCCGTCCCAACAGGATCGCCGCGCCGAGATCCTTTCGCTCACCGAACAGGGCCAGACCGCCTTTGCCGACCTTGGCCAACGCGCTGTCGATTATGACCGTGCCTTGCGAAAAGAACTGGGCACGAAAGCGGCCAAGGATTTGAACCGCCTTTTGCTGGCGATTATCGCGATGCGCACGCACGGTGGGGTGGAAAGCGAAGACTGACTATAGGTAAGCGTCTGTCAAAAGCGCGGGATCGGCCCGCAGCTTGGCGGGGTCCGACGAAAGCCGCACCGCACCTTTGCGCAGCACCACCACCTCGGAGGCCAAGGAAAGCGCCACCTCGACGAATTGTTCGACCAGCAAGACGCCCATGCCTTTGGCCGTAAGGGATGCCACCACTTGCGTCAGGCGTTTGACGATCAGGGGGGCAAGGCCAAGCGACATCTCATCAATCAGGATGTATCGGGGGCGGGCCATCAGCGCATGGCCAATGGCCACCATTTGTTGCTGTCCACCGGACAAGGTTCCTGCCAGTTGCTGCTTGCGCTCTGCCAGTTCGGGAAAGATCGCATAGACCTCACTCAGGGCCGCATCCGCTTCGGACGGGGTCAAAAGCGACCCGGCGACGGCCAGATTTTCGGCCACGGTCAGTTGCGTCAGCACCTGATGGCCTTCGGGGACAGCGGCGACGCCAGCGGCACGGATGCGGTCAGGCTTGGCCCCGGTGATGGGGGTGCCATTCACCGTCACCGTTCCCTTCGCCACGGGCAGCAGCCCCGCCACGGCCAGCACCAGTTCGGATTTGCCCGCGCCGTTTGCGCCGAGAAGGGCTGTTACCTGCCCTGGTCGAACGGTCAGCGACACGCCATCGACCACCGTCTTGCCCTCCACGGCAACGCTCAGGTCCTTGAGTTCAAGCATGGTCCACCTCGATCCCCAGATAGGCGGCTTTGACCGCCGGGTCGGCCAGAACCGCTGCGGTTGGGCCAAAGGCGATGCGGCGGCCAAAATCCAGCACCAACGTCTGCGCGCAGATGCGGGCGATCAGATCGACGTCATGGTCGATGACCAGCACCTTTGCCTTACAGAAATCGCGGATTCTAAGGATGATGTCGCCCAGATGCGCGCTTTCCTCGACCGTCAACCCGCCTGCGGGTTCATCCAGCATGATCAGCCGGGGCTGGCCCACCAGACAGCGCGCGAGGTCGGTCAAGCGGCGCTCATAGGTGTTCAAGCTGGCCCCCATCCGGCCTGCCATGGCGACAATTCCGACAAACTCCAGCGCCGCATCCACATTGGCGCGGCGCTCTGCTCGGCTGCCGTGCAGGTTGTCAGCCAACGACAACAGATTGCCCAGAACGGTCAGGTCATCGGCAATCTGTTCGCGCTGGAAAGACCGGCGCAGGCCCCAGCGCGGGCGCTTGTGCGGGGACATGCCCACCAGATCGGTGCCATCGACCAAGACAGTCCCCGACTTGGGTGTCAGAAACCCCGAGATCACGTTCATCGTCGTGGTCTTGCCCGCGCCATTTGGCCCGATGATGCCGGAAACAGCGGCCTCAAACTGGGCGGAAATCGCGTCCAGCGCGACCAGTCCGCCGAAGCGAACAGTGACTCCGTCTAGAGCAATCATGCTTTGGCCTCCTTGCGGCGGAAGAGGCCCGTGATCTGTCCTGTGATGCCATCCGGCGCGGTGGTGACCGCATGCAGCAAAGCCGCGCCAAAGAAGATCAGCGCAAGATCGGCATCGACACCCCAGTTGTTCAGCAGCCCCGGTGCCACGCGATAGAGCACCGCTGCGATCACCGCCCCCAGCCAGAACCGTGCGCCACCGACGATGACCAAGGCGAACAAGAGGATGCTTTCACTGGCCCGAAAGGACGAGGCATCCAAGAGGCCCAGACTGCCCGCCAGCAACCCGCCGCCCAGACCCGCCAGCAAGCCCGACAGGCCAAAGGCCCATGTCTTGTAAAAGGTGACATTGGTACCCGAGGCAATCGCCGCCGCCTCGGAGCGCCGGATCAAGGCCCATGCCCGGCCCGGTGGCGTCTGACGGTGCGCCATGATCAGCAAAAGACCCAGCATCGCCACGATCAGCGTATAGGTCAGATAGGCCCCGTCGCTTTGCGCCAGCACGGGACGCCGCATCTCGGCGGCAAAAGAGGTGCCCACACCCCAGAACCCCGCCCCGCCATTCGGGAATTGATAGGCGGTAAAGACCACCTCCAGCCCGCCCGCCACCATCAGCGTGACCAGCGCCAGATAGAGCCCCCGCATCCGCAGCGCCGGGATGGCCAGCAGCATTCCCAGAACCGACGTCACAACGGCGGCAAGGATCAGGTTCGCCTCAAATGGCAAGGAAAAGGCATGGTTCAGCCGCAGCGTCACCCAGCCGCCCACCCCCATCAGCGCCACCTGCGCCAGACTGACCATGCCAAGGCGCGAATACATGAACCCCGCCCCCATCGCCGCCATCGCAAAGCACGCGGTTGAGGTGAAGATCCCCGTCCATTGCCCGCCAAGCACCAGCGGCAGCCCAAAAGCCGCAAGGATGGCCGCGCCAAGGCCGGCAACCAAGGATGTGTTTATCTGCCGGGTCATCTTAATCCTCTCCCGCAAAGGTCAGGCGGCGGTTCAGGTTCATCACGACCAGCACAGCGATGGCGATGACATAGGGGGCCATCGGGCGCACGGCCTTGAAGGTGTCAGACAGGGTCAACAGGCTTTCGATGACACCCATCGCCAAGCCAGCGACCAGCACCGTGGGCAGGGATACCAGCCGCCCCGCGATGGCAGCGGCGGTGCAGGGGATCACCATGAAGGTGATGACCGCAGGCTCTAGCCGCACGAGGCTGCCGAACATCAGCCCGGTAAAGCCGAAGATCAGGCCCGAAACACCCCAGGCCACCGTCTCGACCCGCAGGATCGGCACCCCCACCAACGAGGCGATCCGGCGGTTGTTGGCCAATGCGCGCATCTGCAACCCGATCCGGGTGCGGTTCAGCGCGACGGTGATGGCGATGACGATGCCAATGGCGGCGACGACCACGATCAACCGCGTCACCGTGACCTTCAGGCCAAGGATCGACAGGCTGACCGCATCGG
>CALRPK020000363.1:0-3546 GCA_943370015.1 Paracoccus haematequi | reverse complement strand
CGAGTTCAGCTTTTTCGCCAGCGATTCGTCATTGGTCAGGATCATCCCGCCGCGCGGGCCGCGCAGAGTTTTGTGCGTGGTGGTCGTCGCCACATGGGCATGCGGGAAGGGCGAGGGGTACAGACCCGCCGCCACCAGACCAGCGAAGTGTGCCATATCGACCAAGAGATACGCGCCGACCGAATCCGCAATCTCACGCATACGCGCAAAGTCGATGATGCGCGGAATGGCCGAGCCACCGGCGATGATCATCTTGGGCTTATGCTCTGCCGCCAGTTCGGCGACTTGGTCGTAGTTCAGCTCAAGGTCTTGCTTACGCACACCGTATTGCACGGCCTTGAACCACTTGCCCGACTGGTTCGGCGCTGCGCCATGGGTCAGGTGACCGCCCGCATCCAGCGACATGCCAAGAATGGTGTCACCCGGTTGCAGCAGCGCTTGGAACACGCCTTGGTTCGCTTGCGAACCCGAGTTCGGCTGCACATTGGCGAAAGAGCAGCCAAACAGCTTGCAGGCCCGCTCAATCGCCAGATTTTCGGCGATGTCGACATATTGGCAGCCGCCATAGTAGCGCTTGCCCGGATAGCCTTCGGCATATTTGTTCGTCATGACAGAGCCTTGGGCTTCCATCACGGCGCGGCTGACGATGTTTTCCGAGGCGATCAACTCGATCTCATGGCGCTGACGGCCCAGTTCTTGCGTCACGGCGCCGAACAGTTCCGGGTCGCGGCTCGACAGGGACTCAGTAAAGAAACCGGTGTCGCGGTGAGGGGCGTTCATGGACGTCTCCTGTTGCTTGGGCCTGTTGGCCGGACTGGGCGCGTTGCTGGCTATCTAGAACATGGCTCTCTGCCAAGAAAGGCAAGAAAGCGACATCTACAGGTGCTGGCGCGAAATAAGTTTCCGATAGGAAACATCGGGCGATGATTCTTCGGGTCGGGAAACAGCGCGCACGCGAAGGGCTTGAGTTTGCCGCCCCGGCCCCGCAAGGATGGCGCAGGGGGAATTTTCATGCGTTTCGACAACATCGCCTTCATGTCCAGCGGGTCCCCGGCGGCGACCGAGGCTTTGGCCACCCTGACCGCGATGCACGGCCAATGCGCCCCTTTTGCCGCCGATGTGGTGGTGGCCTTGGGCGGGGATGGCTTCATGCTGCAAACGCTGCATGAAACACAGGCCAAGGGCGTGCCGGTTTATGGCATGAACTGCGGCACCATCGGTTTTCTTATGAACGCCTATTCGCTTGAGGATTTGCCCGAACGGCTTGAGGCGGCGGAAGAGGCGGTGATCAATCCCCTCGTCATGCGCGCCGAAGCACTGGACGGCCAACGGTCCGAGGCGCTGGCGATCAACGAGGTCGCCCTGCTGCGCGCCGGACCACAGGCGGCCAAGTTGCGCATCAGCATCGACGGCAAGCAGCGCATGGATGAACTGGTCTGCGATGGCGCGCTGGTGGCCACCCCCGCCGGATCGACAGCCTACAACTATTCCGCCCATGGCCCTATCCTGCCCATCGGGGCCGATATCCTCGCGCTGACGGCCATGGCCGCCTTCCGCCCCCGGCGCTGGCGCGGTGCCTTGCTGCCAAAATCCGCCGTGGTGCGCTTTGATGTGCTTGAGGCGGAAAAACGCCCCGTCATGGCCGACGCCGACAGCCGCCAGTCGGTGCGGAATGTGGCTTGGGTGGAAATCCGCTCCGAACCCAAGGTCGCCCACCGTATCCTGTTCGATCCGGGCCATGGTCTGGAAGAGCGGCTGATCAACGAACAGTTTGTCTGACCGCCTAACTCTTCCACGCCTCAAGCTTGCGATAAAGGGTCGACGGAGACAGGGCCAGCATCCGCGCGGCGCGGGGGACAGAGCCGTCGCAATGGGCGAGCGTGGCTTCGATGGCGGCGCGTTCGATCTCTGCCAAGGACCGTCCGATCATGGCATCCAGACTGCCGGGCCTTGCCGGTTCTGATCGCACGGCGCTTTGCATCGGCGCGTCGGGACCACGGCCGAGGCCTGTCCGCATATCCTGCAGACCCGGCGGCATCGCGGTTTCACGCTCCAGCGTGTCGGGGAGCATGTCCAGGGTCACCCGTCCCCCGTCGTTCAAAACGACAACATGGCGGATCACGTTCAGCACCTGCCGCACGTTGCCGGGCCAAGGCAGGCGGCGGAACAGGTCTTTCACCTTCTCCGACATGCCGTCGAAACGCCGACCCTCTTCCTCGGCGAACCGCGACAGGGCGGCTTCGGCGATTTCCACCACATCATTGCCCCGCTCACGCAGGGGGGGCATGTGGATCGGCACCACGAACAGGCGGTAATACAAATCCTCGCGGAATTGCCCGCGCCGGACGGCATCCAGCGGGTCGCGGTTGGTGGCGCAGACGATGCGCACATTCACCTTCCGCGGGCGCGTCGCCCCCACAGGCTGCACGGTTGAGGTTTGCAGGAACCGCAGCAACTTGGTCTGCAAGGCCGGGGCCATTTCGCAAACCTCATCCAGAAACAGCGTGCCGCCATCCGCCGCCGTCGCCGCCCCCGGCTTGTCCGAGATCGCGCCGGTAAAGCTGCCTTTCATGTGGCCGAATACCTCAGACTCCAGCAAATCCTGCGGGATCGCGCCGCAGTTCAGCGCGATAAAGGGCCCGGCGGCGCGGGCGGAATTGTCATGTACTGCCAGCGCGCACAATTCTTTGCCGGTGCCGCTTTCGCCGGTGATGAACACCGTCGCCATCGACCGCGCCACGGACCGGATTTTCGAATGGATGCGGCACATCACCTCGGACGAACCGATGAAGGCTTGGCTGGCGGGCAGACGCTGACCGGGCACGGGAAGCGTGGTCGGCGGTGTGATGTCAGCACTGCGACGCAGCCCATGTCGCCCGGCGACCGCATTGCCGACAGCGCCCAAAAACCGCGACTCGTCAAAGGGTTTGACCAGAAACTCATGCGCGCCTGCCTGCATCGCCTCAACCGCCCGGTTGATGCTGGCATTGGCAGTGATAACGATAACATTGGTTTCCGGGCGTTGCGCCAACATGTCCTGCATCAGCGCCAGACCGTCTCGGTCGGGCAGGACCAGATCCAAAAGCACCACCTGCGGTGACAGGCGGGTGAATGCCTCTAGCCCCTCGGCAGCGGTCGATGCGATGCGCACATCATGGCCAGCAGCACTTAGGACCGAGCGATAGATCATCTGAAGGGACGGCGTATCCTCGATCAGCAGCAGGGGCGGCGTGCCGCGCCCGGTGCTGTCAGCCCCCACTATCCCAACGGGACCGCCGGTCACAGCGCGCCCCCGGTTTGCTGGCCTTGCGAAATCCGAGACTGCACGGCGGAAAGGGCCTCCAGAACCGCGGCACCTTGAGCCTTGATCAGGGCGCTGTTCCCGTCATGGACGGCTTGGTTCAAGTGCAGCGCGGCGTCATACAGGGCGGGTGCGCCAATGGTGCCGCCCAAGCCAGCCAGCGCATGGCCAGCCCGGCGGATCGCGGTGTTGTCGCCCGCCACCAACGCCGATTGCAGCATATCCCGCATGCGGCCCAGATCGGC
>CALRPK020000362.1:0-3553 GCA_943370015.1 Paracoccus haematequi | reverse complement strand
ATAGCTGCGGGTGCGAAAATCGCCGAAGGTAAAGCAGGCCTCTGACGGGTCCGTCGCGCGGATGCCGGTGAGGTTGAGGTAGAGCCAATCCTTGGGGTGTAGCGCCACTTCGGCGGCGTGAACCACCTCGGGCGTTGTCAGCAGCATATGGGCGATCTGGCTGCCCATCTGGCAGACGTTCAGCCCCGATCCGGTGTGGTGAAACCGTGCGATGTCAGCGTCCGTGCCGCGCAGGCGTTTGACGGTGTTCACCGCGCGGGCGTCGAGCCAAATCCAGCCATCGGTGACAGGCTTATCTCCTGCACCCACCAGCCAAGTCCCATCGCCCTGCGCTGTGACCGCAACGGCCAAGGTGCGGGCGGCAAGGTTCGCCACCTTTTCCGCCAGCGCGCGCAAAGTGGCGGCGCAATCGTCCCACGTCTGGGCCATATCCTGAAACGCCGCGCCGTCAGGGCGGGTGGTGTAGCGGTTGGGGGTAGAGGCCACCGCCAGTTGACGACCGCCCAGATCAAAGGCCACCGCCTTGATCACCGACGTTCCGGCATCAATGCCGATCAGGATGTCAGCCCCGGCGGTCATGCCGCAAGCTCATTCCCGTGGGACAGCGCAAGACCCGAGGTGGGATCAAAGATGTGCAAATCCTGCGGTTTGATCTCAACCTTGATCGGCTCGCCTTCGGTCAGATGGGCGCGGTCATGCTCCACCAGGACGATGGTTTTGCCGGCGAAACTGGCGGCGATGTGGCTTTGATCGCCCAGCCATTGGTTGGCCACCACCCGCGCCGCAGCGCCCTGCTCGGCGCGATGCACGGCATAGGGGCGCACGCCGATCATCACCTGTTTGCGGTCCAGCACCATCTTCCGCACGCGCGGATCAAAGGCGGATTCCGCATAGCGCAGGTCAAGCCCCCCGGTCAGATCAAAGGTCAGCATGCCATCCGCAACGCTGGCGGTGGCGGCAAAGACGTTCATCGGCGGCTCACCCACAAAGGTGCCAGTGAACAGGTTGGCGGGGCGTTCCTTGATTTCCGCGGGGCTGCCGTATTGCTGCAAGACCCCGCCCTCCATCACGGCGATGCGGTCGGCAAGGGCATTCGCCTCGGTCTGGTCATGGGTCACAAGGATGGCGGTCAGCCCGCGTTCCTTGATGTAATGCTTGATCCGGCCGCGCAGCAGGGTGCGCAGTTGCGGTTCCAACTGGCCCATCGGTTCATCCAGCAAATGCAGGTCCGCATCGCGCACCAAGGCCCGCGCAAGGCTGGCCCTTTGTTGCTGTCCGCCCGAGATCGAGAAAGGGAAGCGGTCCAAGATATCGGTGATTTCCAGCATATCGGCGACATGGCCGACACGGCGCGCCACCTCTGCCTCGGCCAACCGAGACGCTTTCAGGGCGAAGGCGATGTTGTCGCGCACGGTGACGGTGGGGTAGAGCGAATAGCCCTCAAAGGCCATCGCCACATTGCGGCGGACGGGGGGCAGGGTC
Organism: Paracoccus haematequi; assembly: GCA_943370015.1. Classification (GTDB taxonomy): domain Bacteria; phylum Pseudomonadota; class Alphaproteobacteria; order Rhodobacterales; family Rhodobacteraceae; genus Paragemmobacter; species Paragemmobacter haematequi_A. Next base: position 2,071 of record CALRPK020000362.1, on the reverse strand, counting down.
TGCACCTGCTTGCCCGCCAGTTCTATGGTGCCGCGCGACACGGCTTCAAACCCCGCGATCATCCGCAGGGTGGATGTCTTGCCGCAGCCCGATGATCCCAGCAGTGCGATGATATCGCCCTTGGGCACAGCCATCGTGATGTCTTTGACGGCATGGACGCCCTTGCCCACAGGCCCATAGAATTTGTCCACGGATTTCAGCGACAGTTGGATGGTCATGCCACCTCCTCCTTGCGGATGATCGTCGGGATGGGGGCGATGCGGCGGCCAGAGGCGCGGTCAAACAGCATGGCAGACGCCGCATCCACCGCGATATGCGCGCGGCCAGAGGTCGGGCCGGGGGTGCCAGCAGGACGCGAGACCATGATTTCACGCCCCCGCAAGGTCAGCGCCAAGGTGACGGTCTTTTCGTTCAAGGGTGTCTCGGCCTCAACCTCAACCGGTATGGTGCCGGGGGTGCCCTCAGCGACAAAACGCAACGCCTCGGGCCGTAGGCCAAGGGTGCAGGCTTGGCCGATCTGCGGGGCGTAATCCTCTAGCAGCGGAATGGCCGTGTCAGAGATCAGCGCCACCACCCGCCCGTCGCGGCGTTCGGGGACCACGTCCAGCAGGTTGATGACCGGATCGCCGAACAGCCGCGCGATATCGGTGTTCGCGGGCGACAGGTAGATGTCCTGCGGCGTGCCGATTTGCTGGATGCCGTGACCGTTCATCACGGCGATGCGGTGGCCCAAAGCCATCGCCTCTTTGTAATCCTGCGTCACATAGATGACCGTCGCGTTCTGATCTTTCAGCAGGCGGGGAAGTTCCAACCGCATTTCAAAGCGCAGCTTGGCATCGACGTTCCGCAGCGGGTCGTCCAGCAACAGGATGGACGGCGCGGCAGACAGGGCGCGGGCAAGGGCGGTGCGCTGCTTTTGGCCGTTCGACAGCTCTTTGGGCTTATGATGCAGCACATGGTCGATCTTCAGCAGGCGCGCGACCTTGCCCACGGTGTCTTTCATTACCGCTTTCGACTGCCCGCGTGCCGTCAGCGGGGCCGCTATATTGGCAAAGGCGTCCATATGCGGGAACAGGGCGAAGTTCTGAAACGCCATGCCGATGCCGCGATCCTCAGGCTCTACCCCCGCCATGTTCTGGCCGTTGACGTGGATTTCGCCGCCATCGGGTTCAATCACCCCGGCGATCAGGCGCAGCAGCACCGTTTTGCCCGCGCCCGAAGGCCCGAACAGCACCAGCGTTTCCCCCGTGGCGACGGACAAGGATACGTCTTCAAGCACCGTGTTGGTCTTGAACGCCTTGCGGATGTTTTTCAGCGTAATCGTCATGGGTCAACCTTTGACGGCGCCCAGCGACAAACCTTCGACAAGGTAGCGCTGTGCATAAAGGGCAAGGGCGAAGGTTGGCGCGATCGACAGCACGATCCCGGCAGCGACTTGGCCATATTGAATGCCAGAGGCGGTGACAAAGGCCAGCGCGCCGACGGTGACAGGTTGCTTGTCGGCGGAGGCCAAGACCAGCGCGAAGACAAAGTTGTTCCACGCGAAGATGAACGAGAGCAACCCCGCCGCCGCGATTCCCGGACCGGCCAAAGGCAACGCGATCCGCCGGAAAGTGGACCAGAAATCATGCCCGGCGATGCGATAGGCATATTCGATGTCGGCGGGGATATCCTCAAAGTACCCGCGCACGATCCACAGGATCAGCGGCAGAACGATCAACTGGTAGACCCAGATCAGCCCGCCATAGGTATTAGCCAAACCAAGCTGCTGAAAATAGATCGTCAGCGGCAACAGCACCAGAAGCGGTGGCGCAAAGCGGAAGGACAGCAGGGTAAAGGCGATATCCTCAGACCCGCGAAACTTAAGCCGCGCAAAGGCGTAGGCCGCAGGCACGCCAAGGATCAGCCCGATGGCGACCGAGGCGGTGGACAGGAACAGCGAGTTCCACAGGTTGCCCATAAAGTCGATGTCCAGCGTGCCCGCCTGCGTTTCCAGCTTGCCGGTGATCAGCGCAGTGTAATTCTCCAGCGTCGGGGCAAAGATGACCGACGGGGGCACCCGCAGGATGGT
>CALRPK020000361.1:0-3557 GCA_943370015.1 Paracoccus haematequi | reverse complement strand
TGAAGCGGGGGGCCAACTGACCCTCAGCGGCGCGGTCATCGGTCTGGAACAACGCCGTTGCGATGGACAGGCCCAGCACGCGGTCGCCCAGAAACTCCAACCGTTCGTTCGATGGCCGTGTTGACGAGGACAGCGACGAATGCGTCACCGCCCGCACCAGCAAATCGGGCTGGCGAAATTCATGCCCGATGCGCAAGGCAAAGTCGGCCAGATCCGTTGCCAGCCGCGTCTTTGCGCCGGATGCCGCCGGTTTCACCGCATGCCCCTTATTCGACCGCCTTGAAGAAGCGATCCGCGCGCCACGTCCAGAAAAAGAACAGCGACCGTCCGGCAGAGGAAAAGATCACCCGATCCGCCCGTCCGATCAGATTCTCGGCCGGCACAAAGCCCACGCCACCCGTTGCCTGCGCAAAGCGGCTGTCGAGCGAGTTGTCGCGGTTGTCACCCATAAAGAAGTAGTGCCCCGGCGGCACGGTGAACACATCAGTATTGTCGGCGCTGCCATTCGTGTCGATGTTCAGCACGTCATGCACCAACCCTTCGGGCAGGGTTTCACGCGACCGGGACGAGGTGCAAATCCCCCCCACACCCACCGGCGCGTTTTCGCAGCGCGGCGGCTGGCCCATGGGGCCTTGGGGTTCCATGATCTCTTCAAACGTCCCCGCCGGTTCCTGCGGCACTTCGGCCCCGTTCAGGAACAAGATGCCGTTCTTCATCTGCACGGTATCTCCCGGCAGGCCGATCAGACGCTTGATCATGTCATTGTCGTTGACCGGATGGCGGAACACCACGACATCGCCGCGCTGCGGCTCATCCCCGAGGATGCGGCCGGAAATCGGGCAGGCGGCAAAGGGGCAGGAAAAACGGGAGTATCCGTAAGCCATCTTGTTGACGAACAGGAAATCGCCAATGAGCAGCGTGTCTTTCATCGACCCGGACGGAATCCAGAACGGCTGGAAGAACAGGGTGCGGAAAACCCCGGCGATGATCAGCGCCCAAACAACCGTCTTGATCGTTTCGACAATGCCGCCGTCTTCCTTGGTGCCGCTTTTCGCCATCGGGCTTTCCTGTCTTTTTGGGGCCGGTCGCGCCATGCGGTCCGGGGTTTGTCGGGCTTTTGCGCCGCAGATGCGGGAAAAGTCAAGTTTCGCGGGTGTCCGAGGCGGCAAGAGGGCGGGCCTCGATCACGACAAAGGCCTGCGCCCATGGGTGGTCATCGGTCAAGGTGACATGGATCACGGCTTCGTGGTCGGGCGGGGTCATCGACCGCAAGCGTTCCGCCGCCCAACCCGTGACATGCATCACCGGTTGACCCGAGCGCAGGTTGGTCACCGCCATGTCTTTCCACGAAATACCCATCCGCAACCCGGTGCCAAGCGCCTTGGAGCAGGCCTCTTTCGCAGCCCAGCGCTTGGCATAGGTCCCCGCAACATCAGCGCGGGCTTCGGCTTTGCGCTGTTCGGCTTCGGTAAAGACACGGTTACGGAACCTGTCGCCGAACCGTTCCAAGGTCGCCGCGATGCGTTCGATATTGGCCAGATCGGTGCCGATGCCAAGGATCATGCGGCCCCCCCAATGGGCCAACGAATTTTCTGCGAAAATTCAGGCCCAAACCGCGGGACGTGAATTTTCGCAGAAAATTCGTGCGTCCCGCCCAAGGTCACGCAACTGCCCCGCGCCCAAGGTCCATGCGGCGGCGCATTTCTTCGATTGCCGGTCCCAGGCCGCGGAAAATCGCCTCACCGATCAGAAAGTGGCCGATGTTGAGTTCCATCACCTCGGGCATCGCCGCGATGGGTTCGACATTGTCATAGGTCAGGCCGTGGCCTGCATGCACCTCAAGGCCCAGCGCATGGGCGATGCGCGCACCTTGGCGCAGGCCGTCAAGCTCTTCCTCGGCCTCGTCAAAGCGGCCTTCGGCGTGGAGTTCGGAATAAAGCCCGGTGTGCAGTTCCACCACAGCCGCGCCGATCGCGGCGCAGGCTTCGATCTGGCGTGCATCATGGCCGATGAACATCGACACCCGGCAGCCCGCATCGCGCAAAGGTTTGAGGTATTCGTTCAGCCGCGCCTGATCGCCCGCCACATCAAGCCCACCTTCGGTCGTGCGTTCTTCGCGCTTTTCGGGGACGAGGCAGACGGCATGGGGTTTCGTTGCCAAGGCGATGCGGGCCATCTCATCGGTGGCGGCGCATTCGAAATTCAGCGGGACCTGCAATGCAGCCTTTAGCGCAGCGATGTCCCCGTCGCGGATGTGGCGGCGGTCTTCGCGCAGATGGGCGGTGATGCCGTCTGCCCCCGCCGCTTCGGCCAGCAGCGCCGCGCGCAAGGGTTCAGGCCACACTGACCCGCGCGCATTCCTGACCGTGGCCACATGGTCGATATTGACGCCCAGTCTCAGCCGCCCCTGCCCTGCCATCTTTCGTCCTGCCTGCTATTGCTTACTGTCATTGCGCCGACCTGTGTCCAGCGCAGAGGGTAATCTAGGCCGCTCCCTTGCCGCCGTCATCCCCATTTGAGTTGGGCCCATTCGAGTTGGGCCCACTGGAGTCGGGTTTCTCTGCCTTTGGCTTCAAGCGCGCGGCCGCTTCGGCCAAGGTCGCACGCAGCTTTGACCGCCGCTCGCTGCGATCGCGCGCCGTAGCGGCACGGGCCTTTTGATAGGCCAGCACCAGCGGGATGGTCACATAGTAAAAGATCACCGACAGGATGGTGCCGGGACCCAACGCCCCAATGAAGTAAGGCACGTAGATTTCGTGCCAGAATTGGATCAACCCTTCCCAGCGCGCATGCTCCGGGCCGAAGATCGCCCTGACATTGAACCAAAGATCAGACCCAGCATTGGCAAAGGCCATGCCGATGTATTCGGCTGTCAGGGGCTGTTGGATGCCAAGAATCCAATGGCCCAAAGTCATCGCCAGCACTGCAAAGAATGGCGTGGTCAGCGGGTTGGTGTTGAAGGTCGCCAGAAGCGCCGCCAAGAGATTGCCGTTCACCGCCCGCGACGCCAGCCAAGCTGCGACGAATTGCATCCCCGGCAGCGGCAAAAACCCGACCATCGACCCCGCAAACACACCCCGTGCGATGCGGTGCGGCGTGTCCGGCAGGCGGCGCATGCGATGAATCACATAGCGCGTCGCGCGTTTGAACCCGCCTGTGGGGTAGACCATCTCACGGGTCCACTCCCAAAGCGTGCGAGGGTTGCGACGTTTAAAGACCACTGGACCTACTCCTGCGCGCGTGTCGCGGGTTTGCGTGACAGGTCGCGGTGACGCAAGATTTGCGCCACGTCGGTCTCTGCTTCAAGGGCGGTCATCACCATGTGCAAATGTTCGAAATCCCGAAGATCGACATCGACGATGACCCTGTAGTAGTCCGGTTTACGATCCGTGAAACGCAGATCGCTGATATTGGCTTTCTGTTCGCCAATCACCGTGCAGATGCGGCCCAGCACACCGGAATCGTTGGAAATGGTCAATTCCAGACTGACGGTGTGCACTGCCGCATGCCGCCCAGAATGCCAGTGCAGATCGACCCAGCGGCCGGGCTGTTCTTCG
>CALRPK020000360.1:0-3559 GCA_943370015.1 Paracoccus haematequi | reverse complement strand
GCCCTTTTGGGCGCCTCCTTGGCACTGGCCGCATGCGCCACGCCGCCTGACATCGCGCCATTGCAGGCGTCGATCTCCAACCGACAGGCAAGGCTGGACCCCAGCCTTGCTAAGGGTGCTTTCGGGCAAGCGGTCGCTAGTGCGGTCACGCGCAGCACGACTTTGGGCCGCAGCGAGGCTGCCTTGCGCGAAAGCGAGGCGAACCTTCTGGCCGAAAGCGGGGCCTATCTGCCGCAGGTCTCCATCGGTTTGCAGCCGGGGTCTGGCATCGGCTTTGGCGTGTCCACCTTTGCCGCCGTATCGCAACTGGTGTTCGACGGTGGTGTCGGGGCCGCCCGCCGCAGCGCCGCCGAGGCGCGGATGCTGGGCCATGTCGCAGGCCGTGTCGATGCCGGATCGCAGGCGGCACTGGCGGCGGTGTCCGCTTGGGCCGATGTGGTGACCGCGCGGCGTCTGGTGACGGCGGCGGATGCCTCGCTTGGCGCGCTGGAAGATACCGTGGCGCGGATCGCCGAACGCTCTGACGCAGGGGTGGGAACGAGTTCCGAGCTTTTGACCGCCCAAAGCCGTCTGGCCAATGAACGCGCCCGCGTCGTCGGCGCACGATCCGAGGCTGCTAAGGCCGAGGCGGTCTTTGCCGAACTCTTCGGCCATGCCGCCCCCGCCGATCTGTCCCTGCCACCTGCGGCCCCTGCCTTGCCCACCGCCGGGGCCGCTGGCAGCCCCGCCTTGCAACAGGCCGAGGCAGAGCGCGTCGCCGCCGAAGCGGACCTTGCCGCCGTGAAATCGGCGCTGTTCCCGGCGCTGTCGATGCAGACATCGGTCACCGATGCCGGGGTGCGCGTCGGGCCGGGGGTGGAACAAAGCGTCTCGCTGTCACGCGGACGCGCGGCGCGGGTCGCGGCGGCAGAGGCGCGGGTTGACGCGCGCACCGTTGATCTGGATGCCACGCGGCGCGAATTGGAAAGCCGGTTGCGCATCCTTGCCGCCGAAAGCGCCGCCGCGCGCGACCGTCTGGCGGCCACGCAGGCCGCGGCCGAGGCGAACCGCGCCAACCTTGCCACCGCGCGCGATCAATTCGACGTCGGTCGCCGCAGTTTGATTGAGCTGTTGGATGCTGAACGCGAGGCTTTGGCGTCGGAACAGCAGCGCATCGGGGCAGAGCATGACCGCGCGATGGTGGGCTATGCCGCACTGGCGGTGACGGGTGATATTCTTGACGCCTTTGGCATCAAACTGCCGCAGCGTCCGGGCCAGACCGGTGGCGACCGCGCCAAATGAAGGACTCCACCACCGCCCGCACGATCCCCGCGCTTGACGCCTGCATGCTGCATCTGTCGGCGCATCTGGGTCGCCCGCTGTCTCTTGCCGCGCTGCAAGATGCCATGCCGGTGGGGCAGGGGGATGGGGCCAGCGCCGACCTGCGCCGAGTCATTACAGCGGCGGATCGGGCCGCGTTCGGCACGTTCTTCGGCAAGCGCCCGCTGGACCGGATCGAGACGGACTTTTTGCCCGTCATCCTGCCGATGGGCGATGGCAGCGCCGTGGTGCTGCATGAGATGCGGGCGGGCATCCTGCGCCTATTTGACCCCGCGCAGGGCGATGGCCTGATCGACCGCCCCCTGTCAGAGGTCGCCGCAGGTTGGACCGGATACATCCTCGGCCTGCGCCGCGATGCGGAACGAGAGGCGGATGCCACCACAGGCCGGGGCAGGGCGCATTGGTTCTGGGGGGCCTTGTCGGCCAATCGCTGGGCCTATGCACAGGTGGCGATTGCGGCGATCACGACCAATATCCTTGCGCTGATCGCCTCACTGTTCACGATGGTGGTATATGACCGCATCCTGCCCTCTGCCGCGACGGAGTCGCTGTTCGCGTTGACCGTGGGGGTGGGGCTGGCGCTGGTGTTTGATTTCCTTGTGCGCACCCTGCGGGCCGCCTTCATCGACCAAGCCGGGCAACGCGCCGATCTGGACATGGGGCAGGACATCTTTGACCACCTGCTGAAGATCGAGATGCGCGCGCGGCGCGGCTCTGTCGGCTCTGTCTCTGCCACGATGCGGGAGTTTGAGACGCTCAGGGATTTCTTCACTTCGGCCACGATGGTGGCTTTGGTGGACCTGCCTTTCGTGGTGATCTTTCTGGCGGCGATTTATCTGCTGGCCGGGCCATTGGTGATCGTTCCCGCGCTAGCGGTTCCGGTGGTGCTGCTGGTGGGCGTCGCGGTGCAACCGGCATTGTCGCGCCTGTCGGATCAGATGCTGGGCGAAGGCCAGATCAAGCAATCGGTGTTGGTGGAAACGCTGTCCGGCATCGAAACCGTCAAGGCCACCGGGGCCGAACGCCGCATGCGCACCCGCAGGGCCGAGGCGATGGCCCGGCAATCCAGCCTTGGTGTGCGCAGCCGGTCCGTCACCCAATTCGCCATCAACGCCACGGGTTTCATCCAACAGGCGGCGCAAATCCTGATCGTGGTGCATGGCGCGCTGTTGGTGGTGGCGGGGGAAATCACCTCAGGCGTGTTGATCGCGGCGGTGATCCTGACCGGGCGGGCGCTGGCCCCGCTGGGCCTGATCGCGCAGACGCTGACCCGCCTGCATCAGGCGCGCAGTTCCTATCGCAGCCTTGATGCCCTGATGAAATCACCCGCCGAGGCGGCATCGGGCACCCAAGCCGAATCGCCCTTGTCACGTCCCCTGCTGTCCGGGGCCATCCGCTTTGACGCGGTGCGCTTTGCCTATCCCGGCCAAAAGGGCATGGCGCTGGACGGCGTCAGTTTTGACATCAAGGCAGGCGAGCGGGTGGCCGTGCTGGGCCCCATCGGATCGGGCAAAAGCACCGTCGCGCGGCTGGCGCTGGGGCTTTACGCGCCGGATGCCGGGGCCGTGCTGGCCGATGGCGTCGATATCCGCCAGATGGACCCCGCCGACCTGCGCCGCAACATCGGCGCTGTGCTGCAAGAGCCGTGGCTGCTGTCAGGCTCCCTGCGCGACAACATCGCCCTTGGCACCGTGCAGGCGCGGGATGAGGATATCCTGCGCGCCGCCCGTCTGGCCGGGGTGGAATCCTTCGCCGCCCGCCATCCCGAAGGCTACGGCATGCGGTTGGGCGAACGCGGCGAAGGCTTGTCAGGCGGCCAACGCCAAGCCGTCGCGCTGGCCCGCGCGCTGCTGACCGACCCGCCGCTGTTGCTGCTGGACGAACCCACCGCTGCGATGGATGTGCAAAATGAGAACGCGCTGATCGCCCGCCTGAAGCCGGCGCTAGAGGGGCGGACGCTGCTCTTGGTCACGCACCGCGTCAGCCTGTTGGAACTGGTAGACCGCATCATCGTGATTGACGGTGGCAAGGTGGTTGCGGACGGCCCCAAAAGCCAGATGCTGCGCCGCGCGCCCTCGGTCGGGGGGGCATCGTGAAGGGCAATCGCGACCTTGACGCCTTGGCGCGGGAAATGCGCGGACGCACGCCGCTGCGGGCCTCCGTCCTGCTTTTCGTGATCGTCGCTGTCGTCGCCTCGGCCCTGCTTTGGGCCGGGTTGACCGAGATTGACGATGTCACC
>CALRPK020000359.1:0-3578 GCA_943370015.1 Paracoccus haematequi | reverse complement strand
GATGGTCCGAATGGCGCGGTGCGTTCAGCATCATATGGCCCGACAGCCACTGCCCGCCGTTCCAGGAATGGCGCGGCCCCACGGGTTCCAGCCGCCCATCCGGCAGGCGGCGGCGTTGCAATCCGTAATGCTGGACGTAGTCCGACAGGTGGATTTGCAGCTTGGTGTGCAGGCAAAGCAGCGCCCAAACCGCCAAGCCCGGCCAGCCCCCCAAGGCCAAGGCCAGTCCCGCTGCGCATAGGGTGATCCCGGCATAAAGCACATAGGGATGCAGCCCCTTCGCCCGCCGTGCCCTCAGCGCGGTCTCGGCCGCCAAGCCCTTGCGAAAGCCCTCAGCTTCCGCCCGCAACAGGAACCGCCAGAACCCTTGGCCAGACCGCGCTGTCGCCGGATCGTCAGGCGTGGCCACATGCACGTGATGCACGAGACGGTGGCTGGAGGCATGGTGCCCCATCGCCAGCGCCGCATAGACGACCTGACCCAGCCGGAACAGCCGCCGGTCGGCGCGGTGGATCAGCTCATGCGCCGCCGGATGCGCGACCTGACCGAGCCAGAACCCGGCGGCAAGGATCAAACCCGCCTCCGCCCAGCCCAATTGCGCCGCGCCCAGAACCACCAGCGCGATCAGCAAAGGTGCTGCCACCGCGATCACGGCCAGAAGCGTGTCACTGCCCGGAAACTCCGCCCCCTCTGGCGCGTCGGCATCATCGGCGTGCAGCACAAGGTCCATCCCCGCCACCACCAACCCCAGATACAGGACCGCCAGCCAGACCCAGACCCCGCCCAGCCCCGCCGCCAAAAGGCACAGCGCCAAGGGCAACAGCGCCATCGCGGCAAAAGACGTCACCTGCACCCGCATCCGGACCCACCCTGAACCTAGACCAAAAGCCTAGCACGCAGGCCCGCCCCGCGTCAGCCCTTCCCCTTTGCGACAAAACTGCCTAGGTGGAAGGGATGCCTGCAAGGATGATATCTGCAAGGAAGACGGGGCCATGTCCTTTTTCAAGAAGCTGCGCGACCGCATGTTCCGATCCTCGGACAAGATCGGCGAGGGGCTGGAGGCACTGGTCACCGAAACGCCGACGCCCGAAGAACCCGCCAAGCCCGGCCTGATCGGTCGCCTGCTCGGGGCCACGGATGCGCCGCGCCGTCTGGTCGATGACGCGATGCTGGAAAGCCTTGAGGAGTTGCTGATCCAATCCGACATGGGCGTGGACACCGCAACCCGCGTCACGGCCAACATCGCCGAAGGCCGTTTTGGCAAGCGCATCTCTACCCCCGAACTGCGCAAAGCCTTGGCCGATGAAATCGCCCGCATCATGACGCCGGTCGCCAAACCGATGCCGATCTACCCCAAGCGCCCGCAGGTGGTGCTGGTGGTGGGGGTCAATGGCTCGGGCAAGACCACGACCATCGGCAAGCTCGCCAGCCAGTTCAAGGCGGCGGGCAAGTCGGTGGTGATCGCGGCAGGCGACACCTTTCGTGCGGCGGCGGTGGAGCAGTTGCAGGTCTGGGGCCAACGCGCGGGCGTGCCGGTGCTGACCGCGCCCGAAGGCTCTGATCCCGCCAGCCTTGCCTTTGATGCGCTGACGCAGGCGCAAGAGACAGGGGCGGATCTTTTGCTGATCGACACGGCGGGGAGGCTGCAAAACCGCGCCGACCTGATGGAGGAATTGGCCAAGATCGTCCGTGTGATCCGCAAGAAAGACCCTACCGCGCCGCATAACACCCTCTTGGTGCTCGACGCCACCACGGGCCAGAACGCGGTCAGCCAAGTGGAGATTTTCCGCAAGATCGCTGATGTCACCGGCCTTGTGATGACCAAACTCGACGGCACGGCCAAGGGCGGCGTGCTGGTATCTCTCGCCGACAAATTCGGCCTGCCGATCCATGCTATTGGCGTGGGCGAACAGATCGACGACCTTTCCCCCTTCGACCCCGATGACTTCGCCCGCGCGCTTGTGGGGCAAGACTGACCTCTCCCCGCCCCCCTTCATCTTGGCGGAAAATACCCCACGGGCGTGCGGGGGTGTGAAACCACCCGCTTCTTGGCGCAGGCGTGATCGCGCCGGGCCAGAACCCATCTTGCCCCCTCTGGCATTCCGCGCCACAACATCGCACACAGGCAAGGGAACACAGCATGGCCGAAGGACGCAAGATCAACGGAACGCTGAAGGCGGCGCTGGAATTCGGGCCGATCCTTTTGTTCTTCATCGGCTATCTCAAGCTCAAAGATCAGAGCTTCCACATCCTCGGCACGGATTATCAGGGCTTTCTGGTGATGACGGCCTTGTTCATCCCGGTGATGCTCATCACCACGGGCCTGCTTTGGGCACTGACCGGGACCCTCTCGAAGATGCAGGTGGCGACGGTGGTGCTGGTTGTCGTGTTCGGCGGGCTGTCGGTCTGGCTGAAGGATGAGCGCTTCTTCAAGATGAAGCCCACGATGATCTATCTGATCTTCGGCGGGGTGCTGGGCTTTGGCCTGATGCGCGGGCAATCTTACCTGCGGGCGGTGATGGATGCAGCACTGCCCCTGACGCAAGAGGGCTGGATGATCCTGACCCGTCGGATGTGCGGGTTCTTCTTCTTGCTCGCCGCGGCGAATGAGGTGATCTGGCGCACGATGTCCACCGATGCTTGGGTGAACTTCAAGACCTTCGGCCTGCCCTTGGCGATGTTCGCCTTTCTGCTGACCCAAGGCGGCGTCCTGACCCGCCACAGCAGCGAAGAAAAACCCGAAGGCGACGAGAACGCCAAGTGACGGGGGGCGGCGTGATCCGCCCCCAATCCGTTCAGCGTTTGAACAGAATCTCTTGCGCCTTGCGGTCAGTGGCGGCGTTGCTGGCGACCGCGGCGCCGACAGCCGCGCCTTTCACAAAGGCAGGGCGCGCGGCCAACTCTTCCAGCCAGCGCTTGAAATGCGGCTTGTCGTCCAGCGTCTGTTCCTGACGCTCCCACCCCGTGGCCCAAGGCCAGATGGCGAAATCGGCAATCGACAGGAAATCCCCTGCCGCATAGCGCGTCTTGGCAAGCTGGCGGTCGAGCACGCCGTAAAGCCGCCCCACCTCGCGCCGGTAGCGATCCTTGGCATAGGGCAGGTCATGGGGCGGGTCCATCGCCGGGGCGTAATGCAGGAAATGGTGCGCTTGCCCTGCCATCGGGCCGACGCCGCCCATCTGCCACATCAACCATTGATCGACCGCGATACGGTCACGCTCGGTCGGGCCGCAAAAGGTGCCGGTCTTGCGCGCCAGATATTGCAGGATCGCACCGGATTCAAAGATGGCAATCGGCGCGCCATCCGGGCCTTCGGGGTCCACAATCGCAGGCATGCGGTTGTTCGGCGCAATCGCCAGAAACTCAGGCTTGAACTGGTCGCCCGCGCCGATGTTCACCAATTGCACGGTGTAGGGCAGGCCCATCTCTTCCAGCGCGATGGTGATCTTCTTGCCGTTGGGCGTGGGCCAGTAATGCACTTCGATGGGGGCGGGCATGGCGAATCCTTTCCAAGGGGTGCCGCATCAAACCCCAATGCCCCGCGAAGTCCAACCCACGTTGACCGCAGCGGCGGAAAG
>CALRPK020000358.1:0-3592 GCA_943370015.1 Paracoccus haematequi | reverse complement strand
AGCCCCCGGAACGCGGCCATCCCATGCCGCCAGACGGTCGGCCAGATGCGGCGGAAGGTTGCCCGCCACATCGCGCCAGAACGGGGTGTCGCGGCGTTCGCTGACATAGTGCAGGCGGATAAAGTCACGGAAATCATCCACTTGCCGTGCTGAAGCCGCATTGAACGCCAGACGCGCGCGATCATCCGGGTTGGGCAGGACAGAGGCCAGCAACATCAACTGCACCACCGTGCCGTGGATTGAGGTCGCCTCCAGCGGTTCAAGGAAGGACGAGGACAGGCCAAGCGCCACGCAATTTCCGATCCATTGCCGATCCAAGCGCCCGGCATCAATGCGGATGTCATTGCGGACATGGATGAGATGACCCAACACACGCTCAATCTCATCCTTGGCTTGATCCGGGGTGATATGGGCGTCGGAAAACACATAGCCGCAGCCATAGCGGCTTTGCGTCGGGATTTTCCACATCCACCCTGAGCCTTGCGCCCAAGCCAGCGTACAGGGGTCAATCTCTTCGCCTTCGGGAATGTCCAGCCAGAACGGGATGGCGCGGTTGACGGGCAGCATGTCGCGGTAGCTGACCCAAGTGCCCCCCATCGGCCCGATCAGGGCGCGGCGAAAGCCGGTGCAATCGACGAACAAATCCGCCTCAACCCGCGCGCCGCCTTCAAGATGCAAGGCGGTGATGTCGCCGGACTCGGGGTGGCGGTCCACCCGCAACACCTGATCGTCGATGGTGGCGATGGCTTTGGCCTTGGAGCGCAGCCATTTCCCGGCCAAAGCCTGATCAAAGTGATAGGCGTGATGGAATGGCCCGACCGCCACGCGGCGGCCATCCACATCGGCAAAGGGGCTTTTGTTGCGCGACAGCAGGTGCTGGAACAGATGCACCTGCCCCACGCTTTCCCCGCGCGAGACTTGGTACAGGTCCAGTGCGTTGACCTCAAACCCCGCGACACGGTGGGGATCGTCAATCGGCCCGTCGTAGGAATGCCCCAAGCGCCGCCAATCGCGGTGGCGGATGCCGAATTTGATGGTGGCCCCGGTTTCGGCCAGAAACTCCATCTCATCCAGACCGAAGTGGTGCAGCATTTGCCGGAACACCGCCGTCGTGCCTTCGCCCACGCCGATGGTGCCGATCTTGCTGCTTTCAATCACCGTGACCTCACACGGGTGACCACCGCGACGGGCGGAATCGCCCAGCATCATCGCGGCGAGCCAACCCGCCGTGCCACCGCCAACAACGCAAATCCGACGCGGCCACATGGGTTAGCCCGCCTTGCGCTGCGGCACGCGCGCCCATTCCGGCAGCCAATCGCCATGCGCGGCCAGAAGGTCATGCGTCAGCGACCAAATCTGATCAAGGTCCAGTTCCGCCCCGGTATGCGGGTCCAGCATCGCCGCGTGATAGATATGTTCGGGGTTTTCGGTCAGCAGGGCCTGCACCGTCAAATCCTGGACGTTGATGTTGGTCCGCATCAGCGCGATCAATTGCGGCGGGATGTCATGCACCACGGTCGGTTGCAGGCCCATGTGATCGACCAGCACCGGCACCTCAACCGCGCAGCCATCGGGCAGTTGCGGGATAAAGCCACGGTTGCCGATGTTGCCGTAAATCACCGATGGTTCACCCGTGACCATCGAGTTGACGATCTGGCTGGCGTATTCGTGGCTTTCCTTCACCTCAACCTCATTGGCGGAGGCGAGTTTTTCGGCCTCTTTCTTCCAGCGGGCGATCTGTTCGACGCAGCGCTTGGGGTATTCGTCCAGCGGGATGCCGAACTTCTCGATCAGGTCCGGACGGTCGCGCTTGATGAACCACGGGGTGTATTCGGCGAAATGCTCGCTCGACTCGGTCACGAAGTAGCCCAGACGGGTCAGCATCTCATAGCGCACCTTGTTGGGGCAGCGCGGGTTCCAATGGCTGGGCTTGGGGAAGCGGCCTTCGCGGTAGCCTTTGACCAGATCGGGATAAAGGTTGCGATAGCTGCCATCGGCCTGCTTGTGCTCGAAGGTCAGATAGAACGCCATGTGGTTGATGCCCGCCGCGCGATAGCGGATGTCCTCAACCGGGATATCCAGATCGCGCGCCAGTTCCCATGCCGTGCCCTGCACCGAATGGCACAGACCCACCTGCCGGATTTTGGGATATTTCGCCGCAATGGCCCAAGTGTTGATCGCCATCGGGTTGACGTATTGCAGCATCACCGCCTCGGGGGCGACCTGCATCAGGTCTTCGCAGATGCTCCACAGATGCGGGACGGTGCGGATGCCGCGCATGATGCCACCGATGCCGAGGGTGTCAGCAATCGTCTGACGCAGGCCGAACTTCTTTGGCACCTCAAAATCCGTGATGGTGCAGGGGTCATAACCGCCGACCTGAAAGCAGCAGACGACGAAATTGGTCCCCGTCAGCGCGCGGCGCTGATCGGTGTAGGTGGTGACAGAGGCTTTGCCGCCAAGGGTCTGCGCCAATTTGCCGACGATCACCTCGGACTCGCGCAGCCGTTCGGGATTGATGTCCATCAGCCGGATTTCGGCATTGGCAAGCGCCGGGCGCGACAGGATGTCCCCGGCGATGTTCTTGGTGAATACGGCGGACCCTGCGCCGATGAAGGTGATGACGGTTCTGCCCATGGCTGGCTCCAAGCTTCTAAACGGCGATATCGAAAGCCGCCTTTACAAGGCGGCGGGTGTAATCGGTGGCGGGGGCGCCAAGCACCTCTTCGACCGGGCCTTGCTCCACGATCTGGCCATTTTGCATGACGATGACGCGGTGGCACAAGGCGCGGACGACTTTCAGGTCGTGGCTGATGAAGAGGTAACTCAGGCCCTTTTCGCGCTGCAATTTGCGCAACAACTCGATGATCTGGGCCTGAACGGACAGGTCCAAGGCGCTGGTGGGTTCATCGAGCAGGATAAACTCAGGCTCAAGGGCGATGGCACGGGCGATGGCAAGGCGCTGGCGCTGGCCGCCCGAGAATTCATGCGGGAAGCGTGACAGGATGGTGTCGGGCATGCCTGCATCGCGCAGAGCCTGACGGACGCGGTCAAGCCGATCCTCGCGCGAGGTGCCGATGCCGTTGACGATCATGCCCTCTTCGATGATCTGGCGCACCGACATGCGGGGGTTCAGGCTAGAAAACGGGTCTTGGAACACGATCTGCATGCGCTGGCGAAAGGGTTTCATCCCCTTGCGGTCCAGCCCGTCGATGCGATGGCCCAGAAAATCCACCTGCCCACCGTTCAACTTGTTCAAGCGCAGCAGGGCTTGGCCAAAGGTGGTCTTGCCGCTGCCGGATTCGCCCACAAGCCCCAAAGTCTCACCGCGTTTCACCGCAAGCGACAGGCCATCCACCGCTTGGAGGTCATGGTAGCTGCCCCGGAAGGCCCCGCCTTTGCGAAGCGTAAAGGTCACCCGCACATCGCGGCCGGCAAGGACGGTCTCTTCGCCGACCTGCGCCGGATCAGCACGGCCTTTGGGTTCTGAGCCGAGCAGGCGCTTGGTGTAGGGGTGCTGCGGGTTGGTGAACAGCGCCTCGGTCAGGCCGTCTTCGCGCACCTCGCCGTGTTGCATGACGTAAACATGGTC
>CALRPK020000357.1:0-3598 GCA_943370015.1 Paracoccus haematequi | reverse complement strand
CCCGCGCCGACGATGCCCACTGTCTGGATATCTGCCATGATCCCGGCCCCCATGCTGCACTGCCGCAGACCTTACGCGCCTGTGCCGCCAGCGCAAGGGCGCGAAGACCGTGAAAATTCTCGCTTTCACCTGTCGTTAAGCTGGGACGGGCAAGGCTTGGTGCGGGTGCAAGACAAATTGGGTGGGTGTGATGGCCTATGAACAGGCGGGCGACGGCCCGCTGCACTATTTCCCCTGTCGCTATGACAGGTCGCGGCTTCTGTTTCGGGGGCCACGGCGGGATGTGTCCGGCGACCATATCGCCTTTCTGGGTGGGACGGAAACCTACGGCAAATTCCTGCGCGAACCCTTTCCGGCGCTGGTCGAGGCGGCGATTGGTCTGCCGTCGGTCAATCTTGGCTGTGTTCAGGCGGGGCCGGACGCCTATCTGAACGATTCCGCCACGCTGGATATGACGCGCAGGGCAGCGGTCACGGTGGTGCAGGTGACGGGGGCGCTGAATCTGTCCAACCGGCTTTATGCCGTGCATCCGCGCCGGAATGATCGGTTCCTGCGCGCCTCACCGGCGTTGCAGGCGCTCTACCCAGAGGTGGATTTCACCGAATTCGCCTTTACCCGCCATCTGACGCGCAGTCTTGCGGATGTGTCGCGGGATCGCTTCGCGCAGGTGGTTACGGAATTGCGCACCGCTTGGGTGGCGCGGATGATCACGCTGCTGGACCGTCTTTCGCCGCCAGTGGTGCTCCTCTGGCTGGGGTTTCAGCCGCCACCGCGCACGGCGGTGGCCGATCCGATGGCCGACCCGCCCTTGATCCATGCCGGGATGCTGGCAGCCCTGCGCCCGCGCGTGGCGGGGTATGTTGAGGTCGTGGCGTCAGATCAAGCCCGAGCCGAAGGGGTGCGCGGCATGGCCTTCCCGCCGCTTGAGGCGCAGGCGGCCCAAGGCCTGCCCGGCCCTGCCGTTCATGCCGAGGCGGCGGCGGCTTTGCTACCAGTGATCCGGGGGTTGCTGTAAAGAAAAGGGCGCGGGAGATATGATCCCCCGCGCCCCATGATTGGCGATTGTGCCGCTTACAGCTTGCCGGTCAGTTCCGGCACCAAGGTGAAGAGGTCACCGACAAGGCCGTAGTCTGCCACCTGGAAGATCGGGGCTTCTTCGTCCTTGTTGATGGCGACGATGACCTTGGAGTCCTTCATCCCCGCCAAGTGCTGGATCGCGCCAGAGATGCCGACCGCGACATAGAGCGTTGGTGCCACGACCTTGCCGGTCTGGCCAACTTGCCAGTCGTTCGGCGCATAGCCCGAGTCGACCGCCGCGCGCGAGGCGCCAACAGCAGCGCCCAGTTTGTCGGCCAGCTTTTCGATCAGCGCGAAGTCAGCCTGAGAGCCAACACCGCGCCCACCCGACACCACGATGCCCGCCGAGGTCAGGTCCGGGCGGTCAGAGGACGCAACTTTGTCCTCGACCCATGCCGACATGGAGCCGTCAACGGCGGCAGAGACGCCCTCAACCGCGGCGGCACCGGTGTTGGCAACCGCGCCGAACGATGCCGTGCGAACGGTGAACACCTTTTTGCCATCCGACGATTTCACCGTCTGGATCGCGTTCCCGGCATAGATCGGGCGCTCGAACGTGTCGGCGTCAATCACGGCGGTCACATCCGACAGCACCATCACGTCCAGCAACGCCGCGACGCGGGGCAGGATGTTCTTGTTATAGGCGGTCGCCGCGCCACAGATATGGCTGTAGCCACCGGCCAGACCCACCACGACCCCGGCAATCGCCTCGGCCATGCCATGGTCCAGCGCGGTATCGTTCACATGCAGCACCTTGGCGACGCCATCGAGTTTCGCGGCCTCTGCCGCAGCGGCGGCAGAGGTGCCGACGATCAGGACATGCACGTCGCCCAAGGCTTTGACGGCACTCAGGGTTTTCGCGACGGAATCCGTGGCAAGCTGCCCGTCATTCACATCGGCAATCAGGAGAACGGCCATCAGATCACCCCCGCTTCGTCTTTGAGTTTCGCAATCAGCTCATCGACCGAGCCGACCTTCACGCCCGCCTTGCGGCCCGCCGGTTCGACCGTTTTCACGACCGACAGGCGCGGGCTGACGTCCACGCCGTAATCGGCGGGCGTCTTGGCGGCCAAAGGCTTGGCCTTGGCCTTCATGATGTTGGGCAGGGAGGCATAGCGCGGTTCGTTCAAGCGCAGGTCGACCGTGACGATGGTCGGCAGCTTGACGCGGATGGTCTGCAAGCCGCCATCCACTTCGCGCGTGACGGTGGCGTGGTCGCCGTCGATGGCCAATTCGCTGGCAAAGGTCGCCTGCGACCAACCCAGCAGCGCCGACAGCATCTGCCCGGTGGCGTTCATGTCATTGTCGATGGCCTGCTTGCCCGCGATCACCAGACCCGGTGCCTCTTCCTTGACGACAGCGGCCAAAAGCTTGGCCACGGACAGCGGTTCGATGTCGGTTTGCACATCGGCGGTGGCTTCGATCAGGATCGCGCGGTCCGCGCCCATCGCCAAAGCGGTGCGCAGGGTTTCCTGTGCTTGCTTTACGCCGATGGAGACGACCACAACCTCGGTCGCGATGCCTTTTTCCTTCAGACGGATCGCCTCTTCGACGGCGATTTCGTCAAAGGGGTTCATCGACATCTTCACATTGGCCAGATCGACACCCGATCCATCCGCCTTGACGCGGACCTTCACGTTGTAGTCGATCACCCGTTTGACAGGCACCAGCACCTTCATGCGGTAATCTCCCTTTCAGGGCCCGTGCGGTCCGGGCCTAACCCAAGCTCTGCGACAGTCTCTAGACCGTCATGCTGCGGCGCAACAGATCAAATGCGACAGCAAAACGTGCCACGACGTCGCGTTTTCTTTTCGTCAGCCCTCGCGCGTCAGGCCCGGCACCCACAGAACATCGGCACGACCGTCGTCATTGGCGATGCGACCGGCGACAAAGAACCAGTCCGACAGACGGTTGAGGTATTTCACCGCCTCGGCATTCACGGCTTCCATCGTCGCAAGTTCGACCACAAGACGTTCGGCGCGGCGGCACACAGTCCGGCACAGATGCAGATGCGCTGCCAATGCCGACCCACCCGGCAGGATGAAACTGCGCAGCGGTTCCAGCTTGGCGTTCATCACGTCAATCTCACGCTCCAGCCGCAGGACTTGGGCTTCCTGCATGCGCAGCGGCGTGTAGGGCAGGGTCGAATCGAGGTGCATGTCGGGGGTGCAAAGGTCCGCCCCCAGATCGAACAGATCGTTCGAGATACGGGCAAGGGCCGCGTCCATGTCCCCGGTCGCGTGTTGGCGGGCAAGGCCCACGGTCGCGTTGGTTTCATCGACGGTGCCATAGGCCGAAACGCGGGTGGCATGCTTGGCCACGCGTGCGCCATTGCCGAGTGCGGTTTCCCCGGCGTCGCCGGTCTTGGTGTAGATTTTCGACAGAACGACCATGATAGCCCCCTTAATTTCCGGTTTTGCCGCGCAGCCAGACGAAGATGACGATCAACGCCACCGCCACGGCCTGCGCGATGATGCGATAACGCATGAGGCGGTTGGCATGTTTGCGGTTGAACTCGCCA
>CALRPK020000356.1:0-3603 GCA_943370015.1 Paracoccus haematequi | reverse complement strand
TCTTCAAACCGTGCATCAGCCATCAGTTGCCCTTGATCCGTTCGATCTTTGCCCCGCAAGCGGACAGCTTTTCCTCAACCCGCTCATAGCCGCGATCCAGATGGTAGACCCTGTTCACCAAAGTCTCGCCCTCTGCCGCCAACCCGGCAAGGATGAGCGAGACCGAGGCCCGCAGATCCGTCGCCATCACTGGCGCGCCGCGCAGTTTGGACACGCCGGTGACGCGCGCGGTGCCGCCATGCACGTCGATCTTGGCCCCCATCCGCATCAACTCAGGCGCATGCATGAAGCGGTTCTCGAAAATCTTCTCTTCCAGCACAGACACACCCTCGGCGGTGCACAAAAGCGCCATCATCTGCGCTTGCAGGTCGGTCGGGAAGCCGGGGAAGGGCTCTGTCGTCACATTCACCGCCTTCACATGGCCATTCTTGCGGCTGACTTTCAGGCCGCGTTCCGTCTCGGTCACGGAAATCCCGGCCTCGTCCAGCTTTTCGGCAAATGCGCCCACCAGTGACAGCTTGCCGCCCAGACACTCCACCTCACCCCCGCAGATCGCCGGAACGAGCATATAGGTTCCCAACTCGATCCGGTCGGTCACCACGGGATGCGTCGCCCCACCCAGACGGTCCACCCCTTGGATCGTGATGGTCGAGGTGCCCTCGCCGTCAATCTGCGCGCCCATGCGGCGCAGGCATTGCGCCAGATCGACAATCTCAGGCTCCCGCGCGGCGTTGTTCAGGACTGAGGTGCCCTTGGCAAGCGTCGCGGCCATGAGCGCGTTTTCCGTCGCCCCGACTGAGACGAAGGGAAAATCCACCACCGCCCCGCGCAAGCGCCCACCCGTAGCCTTGGCATGAACATAACCGTCGCGCAGGTCGAGTTCCGCCCCCATCGCCTCCAGCGCTTTCAGGTGCAGGTCCACAGGCCGCGCCCCGATGGCACAGCCACCCGGCAGCGACACCACCGCATGCCCATCCCGTGCGAGCATCGGCCCAAGCACAAGGATCGAGGCCCGCATCTTCCGCACGATGTCATAATCCGCGGTGTGGTTGTCGATCTTATGGCTGGACATCGCCAGCACTTGCCCATCCGCCAGCGTCGCCACCTCGGCCCCGAGGGACTGAAGCAGCTGCGTCATGGTGCGGATATCAGAGAGGCGGGGCGCATTGGTCAGCGTCAGCGGCTCTTCCGACAGCAGAGTCGCGGGCATCAGCGTGAGGCAAGCGTTCTTTGCCCCCGCAATCGGGATCACCCCGTTCAGCGCCCCGTTGCCCTTCACCAAAATGGAATCCATCACTCGCCCCGTTCGTCATTCTCGTCCGGGGTGTCCCCGTCCTGCCGCTGCGCCGCCCGCAGCCGTGCTTGATCCTTGCGGCGGGCCATATTGGCCTTGAGCGCCGCCTTGCGCCGGTCCTCCCGCGACGAACGCGCGGTCACAGGCGCCGAAGCCTTCGCCCGCCGCCCGCCTGCATCGCCGCTGTCTGTCCCGCCTTGCGTCATGGTCGCCTGTTTACCCGCAGCGCCGCGCACCGTCCAGACCGGGTCTGCCCCTGCAGCGGCTTCGCAGTTTCAGTTGAGCCATTGCCGTGGCTTTGTTACCCGCACCGACCCTAAAGAGACCGACGGCACCCCCTCAAACCCCCGGCAATCAACCGGAAGTCTAGCGACAGCACGCGCCCGAGAAAAAATGCCGAATTGCCTCTTGCACCCCCACGCAAATCGCTTTAGTCAGCCGCCAGTCGCAGCGGAGATCACCGCAGCAGACACCCGGCGCTGTGGTAGCTCAGTGGTAGAGCACTCCCTTGGTAAGGGAGAGGTCGAGAGTTCAATCCTCTCTCACAGCACCATCCTAACCCATTGACCAAGAAGAAAACCCTTGCGTTCAAGGCGTTGGTGCCATTTCTGGTGCCAGAACCGGTGCCAGAGTGGGGTTGTGTGATGGCGGCAAAGCGGCGTCATTGGAGAGAGAAGAAGGGTCGCTTCTGGGCACGACTTTCGATCCCAGAACGTCTGCGTCCTGCCTTCGGCGGCAAGTCTGAACTCAAAGAACCGCTGGGCGGTGATCTGAGGATTGCTGACCGCAATCACCCTGCAGCCGTCGCGCGGTTGCGGAAGCTATTGGACGACGCAGAACAGGCACTGACGCTTTCTTCCGACGCTCATCGTCATAACGACATTCAGCTCGCGCCTGTGATTGACCTCACAGAAGAGATCGCGACTTCGCTGGTCTGGGATCGGTTTTCCACCCTGCTGGATGACGACTCCGCGAAGCGCACTGCCATGCCAACCGAAGACGAAATAGAAGCCGAGCGCGAAAAGGTCTTTAGTCGCATCGAGGCAGGCGAACTGGATGCATCGGCACCGATATCGGAGCAGATCAATGGCTATCTGGACTTCAACCTAGCCGCTGGTGCGCGCCATATCTATGAAGGCGTTCGGAAAAGACGCCTTGCCAGCCTGAGAGCCGCCCTTTCCGACGGCGCAACGCGCCCAGTCGATCACATCATCCAGCAAGCGATCGCTGAAAAAGGGATCGCTCTAACATCCAGAACGCGCGAATGGCGTGAATTAGCGGTAAAGTTTATGCGCGCTGAGATCGACGCTCTAGAACGCACGCTGGAGCGCGATAGCGGGCGCTACAGCGACGCCCCGCAAGATCCCATAGTGAGGAAGCCTGCAACACCGGTGGCCCTCGCAGCCCCTGTATCGCTGCGACAGCTTTTCCAAGACTACATCAAAAAGAAGCAGATGATCGGCAAACACCGGGACGGCGGTGCGAACTGGGACAACGTCATAGAAGCTCTGGTCAAGTTTCTGGGTCACGACGATGCGCGGAAGATCACCAGTCGAAAGCTGATGGATTGGCGTGATGCGCTATTGGCAGCAGGTGCATCGCCAAAGACAGTGTCGGATAAGCACCTAGCCGCTGTCCGAGCGATCTTGAAGTGGGCGCACGAAGAAGGTCGACTGCCGACCAATGAAGCCGCCAACGTCCGCCAAGAAGTGCCAAAGCGTGTGACGACACGTGAACGTGGATACACACAGGAAGAAGCAATCCGCGTTCTAACTGCCTCGCTTCACTATCAACCGGCTGTGACATCCAACCCGGCGAACCGCGAAAGCGCACACATCACGGCCGCAAAGCGATGGGTTCCGCTACTCTGCGCGTTCACCGGAGCGCGCGTCGCTGAGATCACGCAGCTTCGGAAAGAAGACATTAGGCAAGAACGTGATCGCTGGATCATCCGCATCACACCTGAGGCAGGATCAGTGAAAACCGGACAGTATCGCGACGTTCCGTTGCACCGGCAGATCGAAGAATTGGGCTTCGAGGCCTTTTTCGCGGCGTCGGGACCGGGACCACTTTTCCACAATGCGAAGACCCCAGAAAGCTACCTCAAAGGAGCACGGGCGACTGCTGGCAGACTTTCAGGCTGGTTGAATGAAATGGAATTGGTGCCGAAGGACGTTCAACCATCACACGGCTGGCGCCATCGCTTTAAGACCGTTGGTCGCGAACTAGGCATATCTGATCGCGTTATTGATGCGATCCAGGGTCACGCCGGTCGTGTTGCAGCGGATGACTATGGTGATGTGACGATG
>CALRPK020000355.1:0-3604 GCA_943370015.1 Paracoccus haematequi | reverse complement strand
CGCTTCATCAAGGCCTATGCCGCCGAAGGCATCCGCATTGATGCCGTACATGTGCAGAATGAGCCGGACTCGGATCAGAAATTTCCTTCTGGCCTATGGACGGGGGCAAAGCTGGGAGCGTTCATCCGCGATTACCTCGGACCAGCCTTTCAGGCCGCCGGGCTGGACACGAAAATCTGGCTCGGCACCATCGAGCGGCCTTCTTACACCGACTGGATCGCGCCCAGCTTGCTGGACCCGGAAACGGCAAAGCTGATCGCGGGCGTGGGCTTTCAATGGGCGGGCAAGGGGGCTGCGTTGCGGACGCGGCAAGTGGCCCCTGATCTGCCCATCATCCAGACCGAAAACGAATGCGGCGATGGTAAGAACAGTTGGGACTATGCCCATTACGTCTTTGACTTGATCCGGCACTATCTGGGCCTTGGGGCCGAGGCCTATGTCTACTGGAATGCCGTGCTGGAGGAGGGCGGGATCAGCACTTGGGGCTGGCGGCAGAACTCGCTGTTCACGGTGGATGTGCAGACCCGCACCTTCCTCGCCCGGCCAGAGTTCTATGTGTTGCAGCATTTTGCCCAATTCCTGCGTCCCGGCGCGCGGATCATCGAAGGCAAGGGCAGCATGGCGGGCAATGCCGTCCTGTTCAAACTGACCGACGACCGTGAGATGGCGGTACTGCAAAACCCGTTGGACACCGAACTCGTTGTTGCGGTCGATCTGAAGGGGCAGGTTGTGAACCTTGCCTTGCCGCCGCGCGCCTTTGCGACGGTCGTTGCATAGGGGTGAGTGCCCCCTTCGGACAAAGGGCGCCGCGAGTGGCAGCCAAACCGCAGCCGGTTTTGCAGTCGGGGGCAAAGGCCTATCCACAGAAATGCCGATATCTGAAACGCCGCGCGGACCTTACTGTCTACGGACAGGCTAAAGGACGTTTTGATGGCGGATACCCGTTTTGCCCCGATGACATTGCAATTGGCACGCGCTGTCCGGGACAGAGATGGCGCAGAGGCGCTTTTGCGTTTGGTTCTGGCCCGCGCGGCAGACGGCACTGACAACGCCGTTATCGCCCAGATCGACCGCCTGCCGGAAGCCACCCAAGGGCCGCTTTCGGGCATTCCCTTTGGCGTAAAGGACAATATCGACTGCCTGCCCTTTGCGACAACGGGCGGCACACCGGCCCTTGTTGGCAACCACCCCGCCGAGGATGCCCCACCCGTGGCGCGGCTCAAGGCAGCGGGGGGCTATGTCCCGGTCAAGCTGAACCTGCACGAACTGGCCTTTGGCATCACCTCGAACAATGCGGCCTATGGGCCGGTGCGAAACCCGTTTGATCCGTCGCGTGTGGCGGGGGGATCGTCGGGCGGCAATGCGGCGGCGATTGCGCGCGGGGTGATCCCCTTTGCGCTTGGCACGGACACGGGGGGATCGACCCGCATCCCGGCGGCGTTCTGCGGCATCGCAGGCTTTCGTCCCAGCACCGGGCGCTACCCGGACGGCGGCGTGCTGACCCTGTCCACCACCCGTGACACCATTGGCCCCATGGCCGCCACCTGCGCCGATCTGGTCGAGGTGGATGCCCTGATAGCACAGGGACCAGAGCAAACCGCCCCCGATAGCCTGCGGATCGGAGTGCTGCGGGCCAAAGCCGGGCTCAGCGCAGCCGTGGATCTGGCGATGGCGGGTGTCTTTGCTAAGCTTGGCGCTGCACCGGGGATCACCCTTGTTCCGCTGGACGTTCCCGAGTTTGATGATCTGGACGACCGCTTTGGCAATACGATTGTTCTGTGCGAGGCCTTCCATGTCTGGACCCGCTTTGCCCGTGATAAAGCAGGGCTGACACTCGCCGCGTTTGCGGACCAGATCGCCAGCCCCGATGTGCGGGCAGTGTTTCAGGCGATGCCAGACATAGCAGCGGCCGAGGCTGCCGCTTATGCCCGTGCCATCGCGCTTGACCTGCCCGCCCTGCGGCGCGCCTATGCCAAGACCTTTGCCGACCATGCGCTGGACCTGATTGCCATGCCCACCGTGAGCGTCCAGCCGCCCCGGATTGGCGAGGATGAGCTTATGCAGACCGACCTTGGCCCGCGCCCAACCTTTGCGACCGTCGCGGCCAATACGGCGCTGGCCACCCTGACGGGGGCACCGTCGCTGTCCCTTCCCACAGGAAGGGATCGCGACGGTTTGCCCGTGTCCCTGATGATCGAAGCCTTGCCGGGACAAGACCGCTTGCTTTTGGCCATCGCACAAAGGCTTGAGGCCCTGTGGCCGCATGAAAGCGCAAGTTTTGTTGCCTGACGCCGCGTTTCGCCCTAGGCTTTTTCGAACTCAGGGCGAGGGCAGATGGCACTTCAGATCAGGGATATGACCGGGGAAGAAATCGCCGTTTTCGCGGATGTCATCCATGATCTTGCCCGACCCGCGCTGGACGTTGACCCCCGCGAAGCCACCTCAGAGCGGATATTGCGTTTGCTGCGCGGTGATACGCTGGCCTCGTATGTCTGGGAGCCGACGAAGGCCCGCTATGACAAGCCGGTGTCGGTCAACCATGATCCGAGCAAGGTCGCGCAATATGTCGCCTCGTTGCAATACGATGACCCGCTGACGAAACGGATGCGGCGCTTAAAGGGCGCGCAAATCGTCGAAAGCTGTTTTCCGATGCAGGATCTGGAACGGACGGAATTCTATACCGATTTTCTGCAACCAGACGGCATGCACTACGGCATCAACGTCTTTTTGCCCACGCGGTCGGGCAAGGTTTTTGATCTGCGCATTTGGCGCAACCGCCACCGCGCACCATTCGGGCAGCGTGAGATTGATCTGCTGGACACCTTGGCGCTGCACGTCGCGCGCGCGTTGCAGATGGGCGATGATGGTCTGGCGCTGCTCTCTCCGCGAGAGCGTGAGGTGGGGCGGTTGATCGCGCGCGGTTGCACGGACAAGGAAATCTCGGACCTGCTTGGGATTGGCTTTTCCACCGTGCGAACCCATGTGAACCGGTGCTTTGAAAAACTGGACTGTTCCAACCGCGCGGAACTCAGCGCGCGGTTTTCCGCGACCCTGCTGGGCTAGGCATCCCCATTATTGCCGATACCGAAAGCCCCCTCCTGTCCGCACAGTGATGCAAAAAACGGGGCGATCCTGCCCATGACCGATGGGGAACATCATGACCAGCATCACGACCTCTTTCACCCAGAAATTCGGCCTGACCCACCCCTTTGCCCAAGCGGGCATGGCCTTTGCCGGGCAAAAGCCTGAACTCGCCATCGCGGTCAGCAAAGCGGGCGGCATCGGGGCCATTGGGGTGGGGTTCATGCCTCCCGAAGAGTTGCGAGACACCATCCGCACCATCCGCGCGGCGGGGGTGACGATGTTCAACATCAACTTCATCACCATTTTTGGCAATGACGCCCAAGTTCAGGTCGCCGCCGAAGAAAAGGTGCCCGTGGTGTCGTTCCACTGGGGCCATCCCTCTGCCGAACAGATTGCAACGCTCAAAGCGGCGGGATGTTCGATCTGGGTGCAGGTCGGTACGGTGGCCGATGCCGAAACCGCCATTGGCTACGGGGCCGAGGTGATCATCGCCCAAGGCCATGAGGCGGGCGGCCACAAC
>CALRPK020000354.1:0-3607 GCA_943370015.1 Paracoccus haematequi | reverse complement strand
ACCCGCCCAGATGGCGCGGGCGCAAGGTGGCGCGGGTCAGGGCGACCACTGGTTCACCGGGGGCATGGCGGGTGGGTGTGCCGTCGGGCAAGAACGGGTTCACCCCCGACCAACTGCCACGCGCGGTGGTGGGGTCAAGGAACAGCGTGAACGCCTCAGCCGCGCGTTTGCGCCAGCCTTGCCAGACCGGGCTTTGGTCGATGGCGCGATGTGCTGCGGATTCGGAGGGCCAGACCGCCAGGATCGCCCAGACCTGCCAGTTCGGGCGCGGGGTGAAACCTTCGCCGGTGCCCGATCCGCAGAGCTTGAAGAATCGCAGTTCCGGTTCGCGCCGCAGGCGTGGCCTTGCCAATGCCATCTGCCCAAGCACCCACAGCCGGTCAAAGCGACCGGCAAAGCGGAACAGGCTGAGCGTGACGGTCGAAATGGCGGCATCCTCAGGCCCGGAATGGGCTGTTGCGCGGGGTAGTGTAAACCTGATGTTACACCTTGTGCGGTGTCAGGAAAGGGGAAAAACGGTCGCAGCGCTGTTTTGCATGGCATTTAAGCGAAGGGTTGTAAATTAAAGTGGACAGTTTATCGTCATGTCCATGGAACATTCGCAGTCAGACGTTCACGCGCACTCGGGCCACACAGACTTGGGCCACGCGCATTCCGGCAAGGCCATCGTCATCGGTGCGGGGCTTGGCGGCCTTGCCGCCGCAATGCGGTTGGGGGCGAAGGGGTGGCAGGTCACGGTCATTGATCGGCTGGACCGTCCGGGCGGGCGGGGGTCATCGGTCAGCCAAGGCGGTCACCGCTTTGACCTTGGCCCGACCATCGTCACTGTCCCGCAGGGGTTGCGCGATCTGTGGGCGGCCTGCGGGCGCGACTTTGACCGCGATGTGAACCTCGTCCCGATGGACCCGTTCTATGAAATCCGCTTCCCGGACGGCCAGACCTTTACCGCCCGCCAAGACGATGCCGCCATGCAGGCCGAGGTGGCCCGTGTCAGCCCGCGCGATGTGAAGGGCTACAACCGGTTCCTGAAAGACAGCGAGGCGCGCTATCGCTTTGGCTACGAAGACCTTGGCAAGCGCCCGATGGACAAACTGTGGGAGACGATCAAGGTCTTGCCCCGTTTTGCCGCGTTGCGGGCGGATCGGTCAGTCTATGGCCATGCTGCGGCCCGGGTGCGCGATGAGCACCTGCGTTTCGCGCTGTCCTTCCATCCGCTGTTCATCGGTGGCGATCCGTTCAACGTGACGTCGATGTATATCCTTGTCAGCCATCTCGAAAAGGCCTTCGGCGTGCATTACGCCATGGGCGGCGTGCAGGCGATTGCCGAGGCGATGGCGCGTGTCATCGAAGATCAGGGCGGCGAGGTTCGCTTGGGCGTCGAGGTGGACGAATTGCTGCTGTCCCAAGGCCGCGCCGCGGGTGTGCGTCTGGTGGGCGGGGCGGAATTGCCCGCGCAGGTGGTCGTGTCCAATGCGGACGCAGGCCACACCTATGACCGCCTGATGCGCAACCATCCCCGCAAACGCTGGACGTCGGCCAAACTGGCGCGGTCGCGTTGGTCGATGGGGCTTTATGTCTGGTATTTCGGCACCAAGGGCACGAAGGACAAATGGCGCGACGTGGGGCATCACTCCATCGTCGTCGGCCCCCGCTATCGCGACCACATCCGTGACATCTTCCTGCGCGGCAAACTTGCCGATGACATGAGCCTTTATGTCCACCGCCCCAGCGTCACCGATCCGTCTTGCGCGCCCGATGGGGACGATACGTTCTATGCGCTTTCCCCTGTGCCGCATCTGGGGATCGACAAGGCCACGGACTGGCAGGCGGAATCGGAAAGATACCGCGCCAAGATGCTGAAAGTGCTGGAAGAACGGCTGTTGCCGGGGGTGTCGGAACACATCACCGAGAGCTTGATCTTCACGCCAGAGACGTTCCGCGACCGCGATCTGTCACCCTATGGCTCCGGCTTTTCCATCGAGCCGCGCATCCTGCAATCGGCATGGTTCCGCCCCCATAACCGCAGCGAAGAGGTGCCGGGGCTGTATCTGGCCGGTGCGGGCACCCATCCCGGCGCGGGCGTTCCCGGCGTGATCGGCAGCGCCGAGGTTTTGGCCCAGCAAGTGCCCGACGCCCCGCGCCGCCCGCGCGAGGCCGCGCCACGCCCCTTGCCGCTTGCGGCGGAATGACACCCCGATGACCGTGATGATCCCGCCCGATGATCTGGAAACCTGCCGCGCGATGATCCGCACGGGGTCGTTGTCGTTCCATGCGGCCTCAAAGGCTTTGCCCGCGCGGGTGCGCGATCCGGCGCTGGCGCTTTACGCCTTTTGCCGGGTGGCGGATGATGAGGTGGACGAAGGCACTGACAAGGTCGCCGCCGTTCTGCGCCTGCGTGACCGGCTGGACCTGATTTATCAGGGCCGCCCGCGCAATGCCGCATCGGACCGGGCCTTTGCCGCTGTGGTGGCGGGCTTTGACATGCCCCGCGCCTTGCCAGAGGCGCTGTTGGAAGGGCTGGCGTGGGATTCGCTGGACCGTCGCTATGCGACCCTGTCCGAGTTGAAGGATTATTCCGCCCGTGTCGCGGCCTCGGTCGGGGCGATGATGTGCGTTCTGATGCGGGTGCGCGATGGCGATGCGCTGGCGCGGGCCTGTGATCTGGGTCTGGCGATGCAATTGACGAACATCGCGCGCGACGTGGGCGAAGATGCCCGCGCGGGCCGCTTGTTCCTGCCCTTGGATTGGATGGCCGCCGAGGGTGTGTGCCCTGATGCCTTCCTCGCCGATCCCGCGCCATGGCCGCAGATTCGTGCCATGACCGCCCGCCTGCTGGCTGAGGCGGAAGAGCTTTATTCCCGTGCTGGAACCGGTGTGCGCCGTTTGCCGATGGATTGCCGCTTGGCGATTCATACGGCGGGCCATGTCTATTCCGCCATCGGGACTGAGGTGGCGCGGGCCGGATATGACAGCATCACCCGCCGCGCCCGCACGACCGCGCGGCAAAAGCTGGGATGGCTGACGGTCTCCGCCCTGCAAACCGCTGTCTTGGCCATCGCGCCACAATCCGCCCGCCTGCACGCCCCGCCGGAACCCGAGGTCGCCTTTCTGGTTCATGCCGCAGCGCGGGTGCGTCCCGGACCGGCCCGGTCCGAATCGCTTCTGCGGGTTCTTGCCCAGCTCGAGGCGCGGGACCGTGGCATGATCTGACCCGCAGCGCCGGGACAGGTCCGGCGCTTTGCCCTTGGCCAATCGCCCTGCGCCACCTATGTCGGGTGATGTGCCATTAGGGGATTGCTGCCGGATGTTGGACCAACCGTCGTTTTGGCTGCTGTTTGCGGTCTTTTTGGGCACATGTTTCGGGGCAGGGGCCACAGGCGCGCTGTTTCCGCCGGGCGCGTGGTATGATGCGCTGAAAAAGCCAAGCTGGAACCCGCCGAACTGGCTGTTCCCGGTCGCATGGACCACGCTTTATCTGTGCATGTCCACGGCGGCTGCGCGTGTGGCAGGGCTGGCAGGCGGGCCGCAGGGCGCGGCCGTCGGGCTGGCGCTGGGGCTTTGGGGGGTGCAGATTGCCTTCAACACGCTCTGGACGCCGGTGTTTTTC
>CALRPK020000353.1:0-3608 GCA_943370015.1 Paracoccus haematequi | reverse complement strand
CGTGCCATCCGCCGCCGCCTGCACCGGATCAACCGAGGCACGGTCAGTCCCATCGGCGGGCGGTTCCGCCTGTGCCAGCACCGGCGCAGGTTCAATCCCTGCCAGCGGATCAATCTCGACCGCGACTTCCGGTGCCTGATCGACAGGGGCCAGTTGCACGCGCTGCACTTCCTGCAACACCGACCAGCCACCATAGCCAATGGCGCCGATCAACACCGCCAGCACCAGCAAAGACCCCACCGCGCCCGGTTCGATCCGGCTGAGGAAGCCTTCGCTGCGCGGGATGAAGGCAGCATTCGGGTTGAACAGCGGATCGCCGCTTTCCTTTTGGCTGCGCTTGGCAGTGATTTCCGGCGATGACGCGGCCGCGCTCATGCCATGGGCGACAGTGAAACCAGCCTCAGCGCAAAAGCGTTGAAAGGCCATTTCCGGGTCCATCCCCAGATAGCGGGCGTAGGACCGCACATAGCCTGCGATGAAACCGGGGGTTTCAAAGGCCGAAACGTCGCAGTTTTCGATGGCGGCGATATAGGTTGCCTTGATCTTCAACTCACGCTGAACATCCAGCAGCGATTTGCCCAGCGTGGCGCGTTCGCCCCGCATCAAATCACCCAGACGCAGTTCGAAGTCGTCAAAGCCTTTCGGCTTGTCTGCTTCCACCGTCGAAGGTTTTGCCCTCCGCCCGATCATGCGACCTGCCCCATCAAACCTGCCCCAAGTGCGCGAGTCGACACACACGACTCATCCTGTTTCGTATTGACGGAACCGTAACACAGGGCAAGTCCAATTGCATAAGCGGAAAGGCTTATACGGCCACCTCGGCGCGATTTAGCGCACATTGCCGCCACAGCGCATCCATAGCGCGCACCAGATGATCAATCTCTTTGGCGTCATGCACCGGTGAGGGCGTGAAGCGCAGCCGTTCGGTGCCGCGCGGCACGGTGGGGAAGTTGATCGGCTGCACATAGATGCCAAACTGGTCCAGCAGCATGTCCGACAGCATCTTGCAATGCACCGGGTTGCCGACATGCACCGGGACGATATGGCTGCCATTGTCGATGATCGGCAGGCCAAGGCCGCGCAGACGCATCTTCAGGATGCGCGCCGCAGTTTGCTGCCCATCGCGCAGATGCTGTGCCGATTTCAGCACCCGGACCGAGGCTGCCGCCCCTGCCGCCACCGCAGGCGGCAGCGATGTGGTGAAGATGAACCCCGGCGCATAGGAGCGCACCGCATCCACCATCCGGGCAGAGGCCGCGATATAGCCGCCAAACACGCCATAGGCCTTGGCCAAGGTGCCGTTGATGATGTCGATGCGGTGCATCTGCCCATCCCGTTCCGCCACCCCTGCCCCGCGCGGGCCATACATGCCCACGGCGTGGACTTCGTCGATATAGGTCAGCGCGCCAACCTCTTCCGCCAGATCACAAATCGCCTTGATCGGGCCGAAATCGCCATCCATCGAATAGATCGATTCAAAGGCGATCAACTTGGGGGCCGCGGGATCATCCGCCGCGATCAACTCGCGCAGATGGGCCACGTCATTGTGGCGGAAAATCCGCTTTGGCCCCCCGCCACGCCGCACACCTTCGATCATCGAGGCATGGTTCAGCGCGTCGGAATAGATGATCAGGCCGGGGAAGATCGTCCGCAGCGTCGACAGTGTCGCGTCATTGGCGATATAGGCGCTGGAAAACACCAAGGCCGCCTCTTTGCCATGCAGATCGGCCAATTCCGCCTCAAGCCGCCGATGATAAACGGTGGTGCCGCTGATGTTGCGTGTGCCGCCCGATCCGGCGCCGGTGGCATCCAGCGCCTCATGCATCGCGGCAAGAACCTCGGGGTGCTGGCCCATGCCAAGGTAATCGTTGCCGCACCAGACGGTGATGTCACGCTCTGTGCCATCGGGACGCGTCCAGACAGCTTTGGGGTAATGCCCCTTGCGCCGTTCGATGTCGATGAAGGTGCGATACCGCCCTTCGTCGTGCAGGCGCTGCAAGGCGGCATCAATCGCGGCATCGTAGTTCATGGGCGTCTCCAGGGCCGAGACCCGAGGCAAAGCGCCGATGGGTCACGGGGGCAAGTTAGGCTGTCAGGCCATCACGCGGCATGACTTGGGTCAAATGCGATGCCAAGAAAAGACCTTTCGCACGGATTTTCGGCAGTCGCCCCATAGTCCTATTGTCGCAGGGGTTGCGCGCTGTGCCGTTCCGCCGCAGGGGTCAGTCTGCGATCACAGCGGCACAATCAGTTGCGGTGGCGTTGCGGTCAACACAGGCAGCCACCGCCGTTTCGGTGGTATCCCCCAATCCCCAAGACCCGGTCGCCGCTGACACCGCCAAAGCGCCGCCGGCATAGTCGGCCATGGCTGCCGTGGCATCCGATGACAGTTGCAAGGGTTGCGCGGTCCACCCTTCGGGACGCACAACGGCAACCACGACACAATCCGCCGCGCCCTGTTTCTTGGCGTTGCATTCTGCCAAGGCCACGGATGATGCCGCCTCGACCGTGTGGTAATTTGCGGCGGCAACGGTGGCCTCGCTCATCAATCCCTCATCGGGGGAGATCGCGATGGCCGCATAATAGGGCTGATCGACCGCCACCATCTGCAAGACCTTGGCCTGATCCTTGGGCAAGATATCGCCGCCGGACAGTTCCACCTCGGCCTTGCCGGGGGCAAAGAGCATCGCCTGCGCCGCCTCGCCCGTCACGGTTTGCGCTTGCGCAACCGAAGCCGCAGCCAAAGCCGCTGCCGCAATCCCAAAGCCCCAAGCGAAGCGTGCCATATCCGTCTCCCTCTTTGCCGCCGCCCTCGGGCCGCAGCCGGGGGTCGTCGGTGTTTTAGCCTGCCTCGGCGGGTCTGGACAGGGGCTGTCTGCCTGCTAGGCTGCCGCCGCGCTTCACATTCAGGAGAAAGCCATGACACTGGACGCCGTTCTGGCCCGGATCGACGACGACTTGCCGCAGGCTTTGGACCGGCTGATGGAGCTGTTGCGAATCCCGTCCATCTCCACCGATCCGGCCTATAAGCCCGACTGCGCCCGTGCCGCCGACTGGCTGGTCGCGGACCTGAAGGCGCTGGGGTTTGACGCCGCCAGCCGCCCGACGCCGGGGCATCCGATGGTGGTGGCGCATGGCGGCGACGGCACCGGGCGGCATCTTCTGTTCTACGGGCATTATGATGTGCAGCCGGTGGACCCGCTGAACCTGTGGGACCGCGATCCCTTTGATCCGCAAGTGGAAACCACCGCCAAAGGCCGGGTGATCCGGGGGCGCGGGTCGTCCGATGACAAAGGCCAGTTGATGACCTTTCTTGAAGCGTGCCGCGCGTGGAAAGCGGTGCTTGGCACCCTGCCCGGCAAGCTGACGATCTTCCTTGAAGGCGAGGAAGAATCCGGCTCGCCGTCTTTGATCGCCTTCATGCGCGAAAACGCGGCGGAACTGACAGCCGACCTCGCCCTGATCTGCGACACGGGGCTCTTTGAGGATGCCGTTCCCGCCATCACCACCATGCTGCGCGGCCTGTGCAAAACCGAATTCACCCTGAAAGCCGCCAACCGGGACCTGCATTCGGGCATGTACGGCGGTCTGGCGCGCAACCCGATCCA
>CALRPK020000352.1:0-3615 GCA_943370015.1 Paracoccus haematequi | reverse complement strand
TGAACCGCCGTTTGACGCTTGAGGCCGAGGCCCGCACTGCGGATGGGGCGGGGGGCTTTGTCTCGGTCTGGCAGGCGCTTGGCACGGTTTGGGCCGCGCTGGAGGTTGGTGCTGCCCGCGACGTTGTGGACGGTGAACGCGTGGTCGCGGTCCAGCCTGTGAAGGTCACCGTGCGGGCCGCGCCAGAGGGTGATCCGGCGCGTCCTGATCGTGGCAAGAGGTTTCGTGAAGGCGGGCGTGCTTACCGCGTGCAGGCGGTTCAGGCGCGCGACCCGAAGGGGTTTTATCTGACCTGCCAGTGCATCGAGGAGGACGGGACATGAGTTACGCCGCCGCACCGGCCCTGCAATCGGCTTTGTTCGCGCGGTTGAGTGGGGCCGCCGCCTTGACCGGGGTTGCTATCGTTGATGCACAGCCCGTGGACCCGGTCCCTGACACCTTTGTGCTGATCGGCCCGGAAGAGGTGTCGGATGCCTCGGACAAGACCGGGGCCGGGGCCGAGCATCGGGTGATGCTCAGCGTGGTCTCCACCGCTGCCGGGTTTCTGGCGGCAAAGGACATCGCGGCGGGCATTTGCACCGCGCTGGAGGGCCCCGAATTGGCGCTGACCGAGGGGCGGGTGGTGTCCATCGCCTTTCGTCGCGCGGTGGCGCGGCGCTTGGACGGGGGGGCCGCGCGCCAGATCGACCTGAGCTTTCGCATCCGCATTGAAATCTGACTTCGCAAAAAGGGGAACGGCATGGCCGTGCAGAATGGCAAAGACCTATTGTTGAAGGTCGATCAGACCGGGGACGGGCAATTTGAAACCGTGGCGGGGCTGCGCGCCACGCGCATCGCGTTCAACGCAGAGACGGTGGACGTCACCTCGCTTGAAAGTGCGGGGGGGTGGCGCGAGCTGTTGTCGGGGGCGGGGGTGAAGTCGGCCTCGATCTCTGGCTCTGGCATCTTTCGGGATGCGGCGACGGATGAGCGCGCGCGGCAGATCTTCTTTGATGGCGAAGTGCCAAAGTTTCAGGTGGTGATCCCCAGTTTCGGCATCGTTGAGGGGCCGTTCATGATCACCGCGCTGGAATATGCGGGCAGCCATAATGGTGAGGCGACCTATGAGGTGACGCTGGCCTCGGCCGGGCAGCTTTTGTTCACGGCGCTCTGATGGCCAATCCCTATGCGGGCGAGGTGGTGCTGCATCTGGATGGGCAGCCTCAGGTGGCCAAGCTGACGTTGGGGGCGCTGGCCGAATTGGAAAGCGCCTTGGGCGCGGACAGTCTGGCGGCGCTGGCCGAACGGTTTGAGATGGGGCGGTTTTCCAGTCGGGACGTTCTGGCGCTGATCGTGGCGGGCTTGCGCGGTGGGGGCTGGCAGGGGACGGCGGCGGACCTGCGCGCGGTCGATATCGCGGGCGGGCCAGTGGCGGCGGCGCGGGCGGCGGCGGAGCTTTTGGCGCGGGCCTTTGCGCTGCCGGGGGAATGATGGCGGTCAAGATCGACTGGCCAGCCTTGATGCGGGCGGGGCTGCATGGCCTCGGCCTGACGCCGGATCAGTTCTGGCGGCTGACCCCGCTTGAGTTGCGGATGATGCTGGGGGCGGAGCAGGGCGCTCCGCCCCTGACGCGGGCGCGGTTGGAAGAACTGGCCGCCGCTT
The DNA here is from genome assembly GCA_943370015.1 of Paracoccus haematequi. Lineage (GTDB taxonomy): Bacteria > Pseudomonadota > Alphaproteobacteria > Rhodobacterales > Rhodobacteraceae > Paragemmobacter > Paragemmobacter haematequi_A. The sequence goes on along the minus strand of CALRPK020000352.1, from coordinate 1,974 downwards.
TTCCAGATGTGAAGGGACGGAACGGGGATGGAGACGATCGAGACGCTTCAGGACCAGCTCGACGCTTTGGAGGCGAGCCTGTCCAATACCGCCGGGATCACAGCGGCCTTTGATGGCGCGCTGGCGCGGATGGGGGAAACGATGGTTTTCACCAACCGCGAGGTGGCCAGCTTGTCGGGCAGCTTTGGGTCGGGGTTGAAACGCGCCTTTGACGGGGTGGTGTTTGACGGGATGCGGCTGTCGGATGCGCTGCGGCAGGTGGCGGCGGGCATGTCGGCCAGCATCTACAACACCGCGATGCGACCCGTGCAGAACGCTTTGGGCGGGGCGCTGGCGAATGGGATCAACTCGGTCTTTGCGGGGCTGTTGCCATTTGCGAATGGGGGCACCTTCGCGCAGGGGCGGGTGATGCCCTTTGCCCAAGGGGGTGTGGTCACGCAAGCCACCAGCTTTCCGATGCGGGGTGGGCGGGGGTTGATGGGCGAGGCGGGGCCGGAGGCGATCATGCCCTTGGCGCGCGGCCCGGATGGGCGCTTGGGCGTGCAGGCGGGCGGGGGTGGGCGTCCGGTATCGGTCGTCATGAACATCTCAACCCCCGATGTGCAGGGCTTTCAGCGCAGCCAAAGCCAGATCGCCGCACAGGCTGCCCGCGCGCTGGCGCGGGGGCAACGCAACCGCTGAGGGGCAAAGATGTCATTCCATGAAATACGCTTTCCCGCGAACCTGAGCTTTGGTTCGGTCGGGGGGCCAGAGCGGCGCACGGATATCGTGACACTGGCCAACGGGTTCGAGGAACGCAACGCGCCTTGGGCGCATGGGCGGCGGCGCTATGATGCGGGGTTGGGCCTGCGGTCACTGGATGATGTGGAAACGCTGGTCGCCTTCTTTGAGGCGCGGCGGGGGCAGTTGTTCGGGTTTCGCTGGAAGGATTGGGCGGATTTTCGGTCTTGCCTGCCGTCGCGCGCCATCTCGGCGGAGGATCAGTTGATCGGGATCGGGGATGGCGTGAACCGGCTTTTTCCTTTGGCCAAACGCTATGTCTCTGGCCCCGGTGAATATCTGCGCCCGGTGCGGAAACCCGTGGCCGGGACGGTTCAGGTTGCGGTGGCCGAGGATGTGAAGGCTGAGGGGTTCGATTTCACCGTCGATGCCGTGTCGGGCGTCGTGACCTTTGTCGATCCGCCTGACCTTGGAACACGGGTGACGGCAGGATTCGAGTTTGATGTGCCGGTGCGGTTCGACACCGACCGCATCGCGGTGTCGGTCGCTTCCTTCCACGCAGGCGATGTGCCGTCGGTTCCGGTGGTGGAGGTGCGGCTGTGACGCTGTATCAGCATTTGGCCACGGGATGCACCACGGTCTGCCGCTGTTGGGCGGTTGCCCGCACGGATGGGGTGGTGCTGGGGTTCACCGATCACGATCTTGACCTGTGGTTCGAAGGGGTTTTGTTCCGTGCCAGCAGCGGGCTGAGCGCGCGGGCCTTGGCGCAATCCACCGGGCTGGCCGTCGACAACAGCGAGGCGGTGGGGGCTTTGTCTGATGCCTCGGTCACCGAGATGGACCTTCGCGCAGGGCGGTTTGACAATGCCGATGTGCGGCTTTGGCTGGTGAACTGGGCGAATACCGCAGAGCGGGTCTTGCAGTTTCGCGGCACGGTGGGTGAGGTTGCGCAATCGGGCGGGCAGTTTCGCGCCGAATTGCGCGGCCTGACCGAGGTTGTGAACCGCCCGCAGCGGCGGGTGTTCCAGCGCGATTGCATGGCGGTCTTGGGGGATCGGCGCTGTGGTGTGGTGGTGTCCGGGGTGCAGTGGTCGGTTGCGACGCGGCTGGTGCGCATGCTGGACGGGGCGTCCATTGTGACGCCGGAATTGCCCTATCTTGCGGGGTGGTTCCAGCACGGGCGCGCTGTGTTTCTGGACGGACCGGCGCAGGGGCTGAGCGTGCCGATAAAATCGGATCGCGGATTGCCGCAGG
>CALRPK020000351.1:0-3629 GCA_943370015.1 Paracoccus haematequi | reverse complement strand
GGTCAATGCGTTGTCGCCGAAGAACCCCAAGAAGACGGCGTCTCGGAAGAACCCGCCCAAGAGGAATCCTACGACGAGCCGGTTGACGACGGCGGCGATGCAGGCGGCGACGAGGAAGTCATCGAAGAATGATCGCAGGTCTTTGAGAGGCGAACAGACGGGGCGGCCACGGCTGCCCCGTTTCTTTTTTCGCTCACCCGATGTCCAACGCCAGCGCATGCACCCGCGTGTTGATGTCGCCCAAGGCGCGCTGCACGGCGCGGTGACGCTCCACCCGCCCCAGACCCGCCAAAGCCGGGGCCCGGATCGTCACTTTGAAATGGCTTTCGCCCGTGCCGTCGTCCCCCGAATGCCCGGCATGACGGTGGCTTTCGTTCACCACCTCCAGCACGGTGGGCTGGAAAGCGGCGGTCAGCCGTTCGGCAATCTGGTCAGCCACAGACATTTTCCGTCATCCCCTCTTCAATCCGGCGCGAGAAGCCCTAAACTCTTGCCTCCGAGTCGGAAAGGCCACCTGCGACCATGACACCACGTCCGCCATTTGAGTTTGATATCCGTGTTAGCTCGGACAAGAAACGTCGCAAGACCGGGCGTCGCGGGATGTCTGGGGCGTTTGAGACCTCGCAAAAGCAGTGCGATTATGCCGGTTGCGCCGAACCGGGGGCCTACCGCGCGCCGAAATCGCCCGACAATCTGGATGAATTCCTGTGGTTCTGCAAAGACCACGTCCGGGAATACAATCTGAAGTGGAACTTCTTCAACGGCACCACGGATGAAGATTTCCAGAAATTCCTCGACAAGGACCGCGTCTGGGGGCGCGAGACCAAGCCTTTTGGCAACAAACCGGATGAAGGCCGGGCTTGGCAGCGGTTGGGCATTGACGACCCGATGGCCATCCTGGGCGAAAAGGCCACGCAGAACCCGGCCAAGCCCACCAGCAACGCCACCCGCAAACTGCCAACCACCGAACGCAAGGCGCTGGATATTCTGGATGCGCGCGACACCTGGACGCGAACCGAAATCCGAAAGCAATACAAAAGCTTGGTCAAGGATTTGCATCCCGACATGAACGGCGGTGACCGCAGCGACGAAGAGCGCCTGCAAGAGGTGGTCTGGGCGTGGGATCAGATCAAGGACAGCCGCTATTTCCGCGACTGAGGCTTAGCCCCGGCGGCTGGACCGGGGCCGCGCCTGACGCCATGCCAAAAGCTGCGTCAGGGCAAAGGCCCCAGCCAATGATCCCAGCGCCAAGGGTTGGGTGATGCCAGCCAGCAAAAGATCACGGTTGCCCAAGACCGTGCCCGTGACCACCAGCGCCACCGCCGCAGCCGCCAGCACCGACAGGGCCGCCAGCATCAAATCCAGAGGTCGGGATGACCCAAACCGCCCTGCCCCGACCCATGCGACCAGCGCCGCAGGCAACAGCGCCACGCCAAAGGCCGGGGTAAAGACCACAGATGCCTCGATATCCGCGCCAAGTTCGGCCCGGCCAAGGGCGGCGGCGACAAGGGCGGCGATCAGGGCGGTACGGGTCAAACGGTTCAGCATGGCGCAGGCTTAGCGCAGAGCGGCAGGTGTTTCTAGCGATCCGTCAGGGTTTTCAGAAAGGCGACGATCGCGGCCTCTTCCGTCTCGGTCAGTTTCAGGTTCCCCAACTCATCGCGGTTCATCGTGGCTGCAATCTCTGGCGCGGGCCAGCAGCGGGCTGCCATCGCCTGCGCCTCGGTCACCTCGGTGTCACAGCGCCGCCAGACATCGCGGGTGTTGTAGAACCGGACCACGCCTTCCAAAGTCGAGAACCAGCCGTTGTGCATATAGGCGCGGGGTTGGCCGGTCCAGACATTGCGCAGGGTGGGGACTTTCACTGCCCCCTCAACATCCGCCGCTGCCGCCACATAGAGGGGATCACCTTCCAGCGTTGCGGCCAAACCGCGGTCCACCCAATCCGTTCCGTTCACCGTCGCGCGATATGCGGGATTGTCCGGGTTCTTGGGCACCCCAAGATTGTCATAGGTGAAATCCGTCAGCACCGCCCCCCGCCCGGCATCGGCGGTCAGCACGTGGCAGGCGGAGCACTGCGCCTTGCCGTCAAACAATACGAGGCCCGCTTTCTCATCGGCGGTCAGATCGCCCCGCCCTGCGACGAAATCATCATAGCGCGACGAAAACCGCATCACTTGCGATGATCCCTCATAGGCCGCCAAGGCACGCTGAACCAATGCCACCGCCGCCAAGGTTTCCGCCGCAGGCTCCGCCGGTTCCGCTGCCGCACAGGTGGCCACGGCGTCCAAGGGCATCGCGCAGACGCCGGGGCTGGCGGCCTGCATTGCCTCGCCCTGCGACGCGCAGGCGCGGGCGGCAAGGCAGGCGGCATGGGGCAACCCCATCTCATCCGGGTTCAGGATCGGCATCAGCGCCTGATCGGCCGCCGGATCGCCAAAGGCCCCGCCCCGCGCCCGGCCATCGGCCATATTGCCGCCGATGAACAGCACCTCACCTTCGTCCAGACGGTGACGCAGCACGGGCGAGATCGCCTGATACGCAAGGCTGGGCGGCTTTCGATGGCCGAAATGCCCCGTCACGGCCCCTTCGGGAAAGGCGGTGGCCGAGGCGAAGCCATTCGCCGGATCATGGCAGAAGGCACAGGATTGGGTGCCCGTCACTGAAAGCGCGGGTTCAAAGAACAGCGCCTGCCCCAGCTTTTCCAACGGATCGACGCTTTCGACGGCACGCGCCGCAGGGACGGGCAGCAAAAGGGAGAAGATCAGGGCCAGCGTGCCGCGCATGATAATTCCTTAGTGTTTCACTTGGTATTTATCCGTTGCTATATTTCCCGATTTATTTTGTCAACTTTTTACAAGCGCCTGACGCGCAAGAATGTCGCCCAGCGATCTTTGCCTGCCGCCCTTCCCCTTGCGGGTCCGTGCGATATGTTCCACACATCCTTGAACGGCGGCCCGGATGCGGGCGGCGCAGACGTATAGATGGCGGACGGTATGCTGGACACTGTGATGAAACCCACCGAAGAAATCTCTGTCCGGGACGTCTTCGGCATCGACACCGATATGAAGGTCAAGGGCTTCGCCGACCGCACCGACCGCGTGCCGGAGATTGACCCGACCTACAAGTTTGACCCCGATACCACGCTGGCGATCCTTGCAGGCTTTGCCTACAACCGCCGCGTGATGATCCAAGGCTATCACGGCACGGGCAAATCGACGCATATCGAACAGGTAGCCGCGCGGTTGAACTGGCCCTGCGTGCGCGTCAACCTCGACAGCCACATCAGCCGGATCGACCTGATCGGCAAGGATGCGATCAAACTGCGCGACGGCAAGCAGGTGACCGAATTCCACGAAGGCATCCTGCCTTGGGCGCTGCGGAACGCGGTGGCCATCGTGTTTGACGAATATGATGCTGGCCGCGCCGATGTGATGTTCGTCATCCAGCGCGTGCTGGAGCATGACGGCAAGCTGACCCTGCTTGATCAGAATGAGATCATCACCCCCCACCCGTCCTTCCGCTTGTTCGCCACGGCGAACACCGTGGGTCTGGGCGATACCACGGGGCTTTACCACGGCACGCAGCAGATCAACCAAGCGCAGATGGACCGCTGGTCCTTGGTCGCG
>CALRPK020000350.1:0-3631 GCA_943370015.1 Paracoccus haematequi | reverse complement strand
CTGCGCGGCGCGATCTACGGGCGCAAAATCTGACCCAAAAGCCCGGCCGGAACCGACTTTCGGCCGGGGTATGAAAGGCGTCAAAGACCCAGACTGACCAAAGGTCTGGGTCCATAGCCCTTTGTCCCGTTGCAGCCGTCCGACGCCTTCGGACAAGCAGGGGGAGAAATGCAGGCGGAGTAAGCACATGGAAGCGGCGACCGAAGACCGGCAGCCGGGGCAGTCCTTCTGGGACATGGCCCAGCCAATGGTCACGGCAGAACGTCTGGCCGATTGGCTGGACGGGCTTTTCCATGCGCTCAGCCTTGGGCGTGCCGTGCCGCTGCGCCTGTCGCTGGATGTGGCGGGGCAGGGGCCGCTGGTCCGACCGGCGGGGCGCATACCGCTGGACGCCACGCAACGCGCCGCGGTTGAGGCGCAGCGTCAAAACCGTCTGGCGCTGGCCGGGCATTTGCCGGGCAGTGGCGCGGGACCGGGAACCACCTCCTTTGCGGTGCCGATGACCATTCCGGGCCACGGCGGGGCGCTTTTGACGGTCGAGGCCGACATTCCCGACAGTCCCGCGCTGGACGCTGTCTTGACCACCGTGGCGCTGGCCATGGGCTGGATTCACGCCACCCTGATGCACGCAGAGGCTGAGGCGGCCAAGGGCGAGGAATCCGCTGCGCAATCATCGCTTCAGGCCATCGTCGCCTTTATCACCCATGGCCGGTTTTCCGAGGCGGCACGCGCCCTGATGACCGATTTCGCGGGGCGCTATCGCTGTGACCGTGTGGCGCTTGGCCTGTCGCGCGGGTCACGGGTGCGGGTGCAGGCGATTTCCAACACCGGCAGTTTCTCGCGGTCCTTGGGGCTGGCGCGCAAGCTGCGGGCGGCGATGGAAGAAGCCTTTGATCAGGAACGGGTTCTTTTGTGGCCCCTGCCCGATGGCATGATCCCCGAAGGCGGCGCGCCGGATATGATTCTGGACCGTCAGGCCGATCTGGCCGCCGGGGACAGGGGCCGTTCGGTGTTGTCGGTGCCGCTGTTTGACGGGCGGCGGCATCGCGGCGTGATCCTGTTCGAACGCGGCGGCGATGTCGGTTTCACAGCGGATGAGGTCAGCCGGATCGCGGCGCTTTGTGCCCTACTGACGCCGATCATCATCGAAAAGCGCGACAACAACCGCTGGCTGATCGTGCGGGCCATCGTGGCGCTGCGGGATCTGCTGCAACGCGCGCTTGGCCGCAGCCATCTGGTGCTGAAAGCCTCTCTCCTTGCGGGGGTGCTGACGGTCGCGGCGCTGTTTGTCATTCAAGCCGACCGCGACGTGGTGGCCGAGGCCGTGGTGCAAGGGACAGAGGTGCGCACCCTTGCCGCGCCCTTTGCCGGGTTCATCGCCGAAGCACCCCTGCGTGAGGGCGACCACATCCACAAGGGTGATCTTCTGATCCGCTTGGACGACCGGGAATTCATCCTTGAACTCACCCGCCTGACCGCCCTGCGCGCGCAGACAGAGTTGGAGTTGGATAAGGTCATGTCCGAACGCAACCGGGCTGAGGCGGCGCTGACCACCTCGCGCTTGCGGCAGATTGATGCGCAGATCGCCTTGGCCCAGCAGCAGATCGACCGCAGCCGGATTGACGCGCCCTTTGACGGGCTGGTGACGGCGGGTGACCTGACGCGCAGCATCGGCAAATCGGTGGAACAAGGCGAACCCCTGTTGGTCATCGCGCCGCTGACGGAATACCGCGTGGACCTCTACGTGTCCGAGGATCAGGTCGACCTGATCCGCAACGGGCAGACCGGGGAGTTGAAGGTCACGCCTTTGCCGGAACGGTCCTACGCGGTGACGCTGCGCGATACGATGCCCGTGGCGCGCTATGAAAACAGCACCACCCGCTATCAGGTCGAGGCGCGGTTTACTGCCGCCACCGATGGGCTGGTGCCGGGTATGACCGGGGCCGTCCGAGTGGCGGTGGATCGTCAGTCCTTGGCGCAACTGTGGCTCGGCCCGCTGGTGGATCGCGCGCGGCTGTGGCTGTGGCGCAATATGGCGCTGTAAGTTGGCCACCGCGTTCCTGTCATCAGACTGGTATCGCGTCGCCGATCTGCGGCTGCGGCGGCACAGCCATGTGCAGATGGCCCGCCATGTCTATCGCGGCGAGGTGTGGCATGTGCTGCAAGACCCGCAAAGCGGCAAGATGCACCGCCTGACCGAATCCGCCCATGCCTTTTTCGCGCGGCTGGACGGGCAGCGCAGCGTGCAAGACCTGTGGCTGCGCTTGTGTGAGCTGTTCCCCGACCGCCCGCCGTCGCAAAGCGAAATCCTGCAACTTCTGGCGCAGTTGCATTCCAGCGACCTGATCCTTGGCGACCGTCTGCCCAACCTGATCGAGGTGGATCGCCGCGCGCGGGACGAACAGCGCAAGACGCTGTGGGGCTATATCAAGAACCCGCTGTCGCTGCGCGTGCCGCTGTTTGATCCCGAACCGTTTCTGCGCTGGTCCGAACCCGTGGCGCGCGCGGTGTTTTCGCCGCTGGCCGGGGTGCTGTGGCTGGGCTTGATGCTGGCGGCGCTGGCGGCGGCTTTCGTCAATTGGCAGGTAATGGCCCTGCCGCGTTTTGAGCAATTGTCCACGGCGTCGAACATCGCCTACCTCGCCATCGCCTATATCGTGGTCAAGGCGCTGCACGAACTCGGCCACGGGTTCGCGGTTAAACGCTGGGGTGGTGAGGTGCGGGAATGCGGCGTGATGATGCTGGTGTTCTTTCCCGTGCCTTATGTCGATGCCTCGCAGGCCACGTTCTTTCCGTCGAAATGGCAGCGCATGGTGGTCAGCGCGGCGGGGATCGCGGTGGAACTGGCCGTGGCGGCGGTGGCGTTTTTTGTGTTTCTGGCCGCTGATCCCGGGCCGCTCAGGACGCTGGCCTATAACCTGATGCTGATCGGCGGGATTTCGACGCTGTTGTTCAACGGCAACCCGCTGCTGCGCTTTGACGGCTATTTCGTCTTTGCCGACCTGATGGAAAGCCCCAATCTGGGCCAGCGCAGCACGCAGTATTTCTGGCACGCGGTGCGCCGCATCATCCTGCGTGATCGCGATGCGCCCCCGCCACTTGCCGCGCGACGCGAGGGGCGGTTTCTTTTTGCCTATGCGGTGGCGGCGTTCCTCTACCGGATGTCGGTGCTGTTCTTCATCTCGATCTATCTGGCGGTGACCTTGCCGGTGATTGGCACGGGGCTTGTGCTCTGGAGCCTCTTCACAGTCTTTGTCCTGCCCTTGGGAAAAGGCTTGCGTTACTTGGCGACTGATCCGTCGATTGATCTGATCCGGGGCAAGGTGGTGCTTCGGACGCTGCTGATCGTGCTTTTGGTGCTGGGCGGGTTGTTTGTCCTGCCCGTGCCGCATGTCACCATCGCCGATGCCGTGCTGGACCCGACCGAGGACAGCCTGCTGCGCGTGCAGGGGCGGGGTTTCGTGGATCGGGTGCTGGTGTCGGATGGCCAACAACTGCGGCCGGGCGATCCGGTCATGGTGCTGACCGATCCCATGCTGTCGCTGGAACGGCTTTTGGCAGAGGCGGAACGTCAGGATGCCCAAGGCCGGCTTGAGGCGCTGCCCCTGTCGGATCGCAATGGGCGGCAGTT
>CALRPK020000349.1:0-3646 GCA_943370015.1 Paracoccus haematequi | reverse complement strand
CTCTGATGTCATCAGAAAGGCCGCTGCCCCGGGTCGCGCTGAATGATCGCCTTGGTTCCGCCTGCCCCACCCCAAGGGCGGAAAGCCGCCTGTGGGTTGCACCGATCTGGCACCACAGGGCGGCGATGATATTCTGATATCGGGGGTGTCAGATGATCAGTCGCCGCGATGTTTTGAAAGGTGGTCTGGCTGCCGGGCTTTGGGCAAGTTTTGCCGGGCCGGTGCGCGCCGCGGCGACCAGTGACCTTTGGCTGAACCGCTTTACCTTTGGCGCGACCCCCGAAAGCCGCACCCAAATGGCCGAGATGGGTTCTGAGTCGTGGCTGGATTGGCAAATCTCCTTGCCGCCGGACGACCCTGACTTGGCCGCCCGCCTGTCTGCGCAACGGTTGCGCATCAGCTATCCGGCAGGAGAGGATGGCAACGGGCATTGGCCTGCGTGCGATGAATTGCGCCCGCTGTCGGCGCTGACCGCCGCAGCTGAGCGTCTTTTGCCCCTTTTGGACTGGACGAAAGCCATGGATTTCGCCGAGCGCAGCCGCCCGGCCGAAGAGGTTATCGCGGCATCGTTGACGCGCGCCGTCCATGCAAAGGCGCAATTGCGCGAGGTCATGACCCAGTTCTGGCATGACCATTTCAACGTCCAGTCGCAAAAGGACGAATACACCGCCGTCTTTTTCCCCGCCCATGATGCGACGCTGCGGACCCATGCGCTGGGTCGGTTCCGTGATCTTCTGGGGGCTGTGGCGCGGTCTGCGGCGATGCTCAGCTATCTCAACAATGCCGACAGCCGCGCGAGCCCCGCCAATGAAAACTTTGCCCGCGAGCTTTTGGAACTCCATACCTTGGGCGCGGGCAATTACTTGAACGACCGCTTCTCGCGCTGGCACGAGGTGCCGCAGCGCGATGGCGTGGCGGTGGGCTACATTGACGAGGATGTCTATGAAGTGGCCCGCGCCCTGACCGGCTGGACCGTGGGGGATGGCCGCTACATCTCGGAAGGTGTCGATGCACCGATGACGGGGGTCTTTCACTATGCCGAGGCTTGGCACGATCCCTATCAAAAGCGCATCCTTGGGGTGGAGTTTCCGCCCAACCGCGCGGCGATGGCGGATGGCGAAGAGGTGCTCGACCTTTTGGCGCGCCACCCCGGCACGGCGCGGTTCATCTGCACCAAGATCGCCCGCAGGTTTCTGGCGGATCAGCCCGACCCGGCCCTGATCGACCGTTTGACGCAGGTCTTTCTGGCGGGCCAAGACGCCCCTGACCAGATCGCGCAGGTGATCCGCGCCCTAAGCCGTGATCCGGCCTTTGCTGCCCCACCCACGAAACTGCGCCGCCCTTTTGAGTTTCTGGCCGCCCTTTACCGCGCCACCGGGGCAGAGATGACCGGCACGGAAAACGGCTGGAATTGGCAGCTTTTGCGGGCGGGTTGGCATCAGCACAGTTTTCCCCCGCCCACCGGGCATTCTGATATGGCCGAGGATTGGCAATCCTCGACCACCTTGCTGCGGTTGGTCGACTACGCGCTTTTCGCCCATGACGATTGGTTTGGTGCCACGGGCTCGCGGTTGGATGCGCCCGGCCAGACGCTGGACGACCTTGCGCGCCATTGGACAGAGCGGCTGACGGGCAATCCCCAAACCGATGTTCTGGCGCTGGTCGGTGCCGATCCGGCAGAGGCCTTGGGCGCGGATCGTCACGACCAAAGCGTTGTCGCCGTGGCCTTTGCCGCGCTGACACCTGCCTTCCTTTTCCGATAGGTGCGTCATGGCTGAACCGATCCTCGTGGTGATCTTTCTGCGCGGCGGGGCGGACAGCCTGTCGCTGGTGGCACCCACTGCCGATGCGGATTACCTTGCCGCCCGACCCGATTTCCTGCGCGTGGCGCGCAAGGGCGATGAGATGGGCCACAAATTGACCGATGCCTTGGCCGATGTAGATTTCCGTCTGCATCCGGCGGCGCGGGAATTGTCCGAGTTGTTCCATGCCGGAGACCTGTCGATCCTGCATGCCACGGGCCTGACCGACGCCACGCGCAGCCATTTCGATGCCGAGACGCGGATTGAAACGGCGGCGGGTGACGGCGGTTGGCTGGCGCGCAGCGTGAAAGCCCTGAACGCCGAAGGTCCTCTGCCCGTCTTGGCCGTGGGCACTGCCGCGCCGGAATCGCTGCGCGGCGCACCTGCCGCTGTCGCGCCGGAACTGGCCGAGTTGATGCTGACGCCCGGTCACTGGCTTGCCCCGGCCTTGCGCGCGCGCCTTGCCGCTGGTTTTGGCGATCACGGGCCATTGGCCCCCGCGTGGTCCCAGCTTTTGTCGTTAAGTCACGCTTTGGAAGATCGCTTTTGGCTGCCCGATACCAATGCCATCCGACCCTATGCGCCGTCGGTCGATTGGCCTGAGACGAACCTGACGCAGCCGTTGCAGACTTTGGCGCAGGCGATCAAGGCGGACATGGGGCTGCGGGTGGCCACGCTGGATTATGGCGGTTGGGACACGCATGTAAATCAGGCCAGCAGCTTTGCCGACCTGCTCGCGCCGCTGTCGCAGACGCTGATGGCGTTCTGGCGCGATCTTGGGCCGCGACAACAGGATGTGTCTGTGGTGATACAGTCCGAATTCGGGCGGCGGCTGCGCTCTAACGCCTCGGGCGGGACGGATCATGGCCGCGCCGGGGCCATGATGGTGCTGGGGCCACAGGCCAAGGGCGGCAGGCTCTTGGGCCGCTGGCCGGGGCTTGCGAATGACGAATTGGAGGAAGGCGCAGACCTTTCGGTGACCACCGATTACCGCGATGTCCTTGCCGATGTGCTGCGCGGACATATGGGGATCAGGGATAGTTCAATGATCTTTCCCGGCCTGACACCGCAGCCGACCGGGCTGTTCTGACTGGCCTGCACCGGTTCAGAGACCGTTCCAAATCCCCTGCCCGTCTGAAGCCGCGGTCGTGCCAAGGTCTTTGCCGCCATCGGGCCTGTGCCCCCCGACGGTCTGCCAAGACGCAAGAGGCTGAGTCTCGGGGTTGGCCGCTTAGGACGGGCTTGCAGCCACCGGCAAGTCATCTTCGACGAAGACCTTGATGATGTCGGTGAAGTCGCTGTCAGCTTGAAACCCAAGCGACAGCGCGCGTGCCGGATCGAAGGCACCGGGCCAGCCGGATATGATCGCGGCGATTGCGGCGTCCGGCTCATGGCGGATCAAGGCGACAGCGGCATTGCCTGCATATGCCCGCAACGCCTCGATCATCTCGCCCACCGTCGCTGAGACGCCCGGCAAAGTGATCGCACGACGATGGCCGAGCGTCCCTGTGTCCATTCCCGCCGCATGCAAAAAGAACCCCACAGCCGCCCGAGGGCTGGCAAACCAATGGCGCACATCTTCGCCCACTGGCAGCACAGCCGCCTTGCCCTGCAACGGCTCACGCAGGATGCTGGAAAAGAACCCGGAGGCCGCCTTGTTCGGCAGGCCGGGCCGGATGCAGATGGTGGGCAGCCGCAGAGCCACCCCGTCGAACACCCCCCGCCGTGTGTAATCTTCCAGCAAAAGTTCGGTGATCGCCTTCTGCGTGCCATAGCTCGTCAAAGGTGCCAGAAGCTGCGTATCCTCAACCCGCTCCGGCAAAGGCGCCCCAAAGACCGCCAGA
>CALRPK020000348.1:0-3646 GCA_943370015.1 Paracoccus haematequi | reverse complement strand
CGCGCCATTTGGTCACGCTTTGTAACCGAATGTCATCGCGCCGCCCTTTCAATGCCCTTCCGTAAACGTTATAGCCCGCCTTGAGCGGAGGATCACCAGATGCAGGATCAACAGGCGGCGCGCGGGCGTTGGGCAGTGGCGGCGATGTTTGCGGCGAATGGCTTTGTGATGGGCTGCTGGGCCCCGCAAATCCCGCTGCTGTTGCCGCGCCACCAGATCACCGAATTCACGCTTGGGCTTTTGATCCTTGCGCTTGGCCTTGGGGCGGTCGGTGCGATGCTCTTTGCCGGGCGGCTGATCGGGCGCTTCGGGTCGCGCCGGGTGGTCCTCGGCTTTGCTCTGTCGGTGGTGCCCGTCCTGCCGGTGGTGGTGTTCGCGCCCAACCTCTACATCCTGACCCCGGCGATGGCCGTGATGGGCGCGATGATCGGCTGCATGGACGTCGCCATGAACGCCAATGCCGTCGAGGTGGAGCGTCGTCTTGGCCGCGCCATCATGTCCTCGTCGCATGGGTTCTGGAGCCTCGGTGGCTTTTTCGGCGGCGCGGCGGGCGGCTGGGTGATCGAACATTGGGGATCGTCGGTGCAGGCATTGCTGGCAGCGGCGGTGGCGGCGGCGCTGGTCTTTGGCGCGATGCCCTTCATCCTGCGCGACACGCGCGCCCCTGCCCCGGCAGATGCGCCGCGCGAAAAACACCCCCTGTTGCCGCGCGATGCCACGCTGTGGCTGCTTGGGGTGCTCGCGCTTTTCTCCATGGTCCCCGAAGGCGCGGTGCTGGATTGGGCGGCGCTCTATCTGAAAGAGGAATTGGGATCAGACCTCTCCACCGCCGCGCTGGGGTTCGCGTTTTTCTCGGCAGCGATGGCGCTGATGCGCTTTGCCGGGGATTCGGTGCGCAACCGTTTTGGCGCGGTGAACACCTTGCGCTATTCCGGAATGATCGCGGCGGCGGGGATGCTGGGCGGGGCGCTGGCCCCGACCGATACGCTGGCGATTGCCAGTTTCTTTGTCGCAGGCCTCGGCATCGCCAATACCGTGCCGATCATGTTCTCGGCCGCTGGCAACCACCCCGGCCTTGCCCCCGGCGCAGGCCTCGCCGCAGTCACGATGTTCGGCTATTCGGGCATCCTTGTTGCGCCCTCCACCATCGGCTTTGTCGCCGAACATGTGGGTTTCCGCTTTACCTATGCCGCACTCGCGGTGCTGTTGCTGATCGTCGCGGCCTTGGCCGGATCGGCCCGCGCGGCGGATGGGGTGCGGGGGCACTGATGCCCCCGCTTTCGGCTTAGCCCATCATGTAATCGCGTTTGCCGATCTCGATCCCGTTGTGGCGCAGGATCGCATAGGCCGTGGTCAGATGGAAATGGAACTGCGGCAGCGAATAGCCCATCAGGAACTGATCGCCGCCAAAGGTCATGTCCTGACCGCCCACCTTCAGGGTGATCTGGCGCTCTTGCCATCCGGCGTAATCCGCATCGGCAAAGCTGGCCAGATACTCCCGCGCCGCAGCGATCCGGACCTGCAATTCGGCAAAACTGGTTTCGGTGTCGGGGAAGGACTTCGGCTCTGCCCCGGCCAGACGGGCCGCGGCGCGGGCCGCGAAATCGCAGGTCAGTTGCACCTGTTTCACGAAGGGCAGCATGTCCGGGTAAAGGCGGAACTGGATCAGGGCTTCAGGCTTGATGCCCTTGGCTTCGGCATGGGCCTCGGCCTTTTTCAACAGGCTGGCAAGGCTGCCAAGAAAGCGGTCATAAGCGGCGGTCGGTCGGTTCAGCATGGAGGTCCCCCCGTAAGTTGCTGCGCGGGACCGTGGGCCTGTGCACTGGCAGTGTCAATCGCAGGACGCATCGCGCCGAAAGCCTGCGGCATAGCTGAACCCCGTCTCCAGACGGGCGGTCAGGCTGGATAGGGCCAGCCACTGCTGCATCTCCGGGATAAAAGGGCCAAGGAACGTCGCCTCTGCCAGCCGCACCAGACCATGCAACGCGCGCATTTCCGGCCAGGTCATGGCAAGGTCGTGATGCCCGATCCATGCCGACGGCCCCGCGTAATCGATCACGGCGCGGGCGATGGGCTGGTCGTCATGGACAAAGAAACGATAGCTGCGAATGCCGGGATGCCCGTCACGCTCCACACGTGCCGCAAGGGCGGCAAAGGCGATGCGCGCGGCCTGGGCATCCCCCTGCAGGTGGTAAAGGTTCAGCATAGTCAGCGGTGTTTCAGACATCGGACCCTGTGACAAACACGCCTCGCACGCTGTCCCACGTCTCTGCATCCGGGGCGAGCAGCAGGTGCCCCGCCGTCAGCGTCGGGCGATAAGCGCCACCGTCCAGCAGGGCTGAAAATCCCCCTGCCTCCGCATGGATCAAAACGCCCGCAGCATGATCCCAAGGCATCAGGCCTTCGGTCAGCAGAAACCCCATCGCGCCACTGCAAATCGCCCGATGCTCCCACGCCGAACAGCGCAGCGTCTGCGTCGCGCGGAACTGCAAGGCGGCAAGGGCAACCTGTTCTGCGCGTGCCATCCGGCGCGGGGCGATGAAGCCCGAAAGCTCCGCCACCGGCGCGGGTGCTGCGACCGACAACCGTGTCCGCGCCCCATCCGCCGCCACATGCCACGCCCCACCGCCCGGAGTGGCGGCAATGAAATCCCCCGTCACCGGGTAATGGATCACCCCCGCCAGCGTCCGCCCACCCTGCACCAGCGCGAGGATCATGCCAAAGATCGGCAAACCATGGGCAAAGTTCCATGTCCCATCCACCGGATCAACCACGGCCACCAGATCATCGCCCGATAGCCGATCAAGCACAGTGGGATCGGCAGAGACGGCTTCTTCGCCCACCATCACCACACCGGGCAGCAAAGCAGACAACGCAATGCCCAAGGCCCGCTCGGCCGCGATATCGGCATCGGTGACCAGATCATCCGGCCCGGTCTTGGTCCGCGCCGACTCGGACATCACCCCGCGAAAGCGCGGCAGCACCTCTGCCGCCGCGACCTCTGCCATCACCCCCATCAGCGAGGACAGCAGCGCGTCATCGACCGTGACGGTCACTTGCCCAAACACCAGCGCATGATCGCCTTTTGCGCGTGCAGGCGGTTCTCAGCCTCGTCAAAGATCACCGAATGCGGGCCGTCCATCACGGCGCTGGTCGCCTCATCGTTGCGATGGGCGGGCAGGCAATGCATGAACAGCGCGTCGGGCTTGGCGCGGGCCATCAGCGCCTCATTCACCTGATAGGCGCGCAATTGGTTGTGGCGGCGTTCCTTGGCGCTTTCGGGATCATGCATCGACACCCAAGTGTCGGTGACCACCAGATCCGCCCCTTCGACCGCCGCCGCCGGATCGCGTTCGATGCGCACATTCACACCCTGCGCCCGGGCAAGGCCGATCCATTCCGCCTCAGGGTCCAGGGTCTGCGGGCCAGTGAAGGTGAAATCAAAGCCAAACTGCCCCGCCGCATGCAGGAACGAGGCGCAGACGTTGTTGCCATCCCCCGCCCAGACCACCTTTTTCCCACGGATCGGGCCGCGATGTTCCTCATAGGTCATGACATCGGCCATGATCTGGCAGGGATGGGTGCGGTTGGTCAGACCGTTGATGACGGGAACCGTGGCGTGTTCGGCCATCTCTAGCAGCGTCGC
>CALRPK020000347.1:0-3647 GCA_943370015.1 Paracoccus haematequi | reverse complement strand
GACGCCATTGGTCGCCGGGGCAGAGGCCGTGACACCGCAGAGCGTCGCCGTCACCTCATCCCCGTCGCCCGTCACGGCAACGGTGACGGTCACGCGCCCCGGTTGGTGGTCTTGGGTGACCACCACATCGCGGATGCGGGCGGCTTGGGGTTCCAGCCGGATCGCACCGTAAACGCCGAACCCGCCCAAAGCGATGTTCCAATCCCAGCCGAAGTCGCATTGCTGTTTGCGCAGCATATTTCCATTCGGGATCGGGCAGTTCCCGGTATGCCACGGCACAAAGAACGGCTGCGCTGCCTGCGCGGCATCGGCGGCAGCGGAAGGTGAGCGGAAGGTGATCTCAATCTCATTCGCGCCCTTGCGCAGCAATCCTGCCGCACTGACACGCCAGCGGCGGAACATGTTGGCGGCGGACAGCACAAGCGTGCCGTTCAACCGCACCTCGGCCACGGTATCAAGTTCCTCGATCACCAGATCGCAGGCGCTGCCGTCATGGTCGAAGGTCCGCCGCGCCACCCAGTCGCGGGCGACGATCCAGCGCAAGCCATCCTCATTCCGGCCCCAATAGGGATCGGGGATCGCGCCTGCGAGGTGCAAAGCGGTGATGCCGTCGCCGGGCAGCGTCAGGGGAACGGAATGCTCCCCCTGCCCATCCGTCAGGGCCCAAAGGCCGGAAAGGTCAGTCATGGTCAGATCCGCTGTTCGGTCCTTGCGTCAAAGATCGACGCTTTGGGGATGTCCACGCGCAGATGCACGGGGGTGCCATGCACGGGGCGGCGTTCCACCGGCACGCGGACGGAAATGGTCGCCTCGCCGGATTTCAACCAGACAAGGCTGTCTGCGCCCATGGGTTCGTCAATCTCGACCACCGCAGGGATGGTGTGGCCGGGATCGGCGCTGTCGGTGATGGTCAGATGTTCCGGGCGCAGGCCAAGGATGGCCTTGTCGCGCGCACCCACGGCACCGCCGTCATAGCCCGCCAGATCAATCCGGGTTCCACCGAAATCAAAGGCGCGACCCCCGTCCACCGTGGCCCCATGCAGGAAGTTCATCGACGGGCTGCCGATGAAGCCCGCAACGAACAGGTTGGTAGGGCGGTTGTAAATCTCTTGCGGGGCGGCGAGTTGCTGGATCAGACCGCCGCGCATGACGGCGATGCGGTCGGCCAAGGTCAGCGCCTCGATCTGGTCATGGGTCACATAGACCATGGTGTTTTTCAGGCGGCTGTGCAGGCGCTTGATTTCCACGCGCAACTCGGATCGCAGCTTGGCGTCGAGGTTCGACAAAGGCTCATCGAACAGGAACACATCGACATCGCGCACCAAGGCACGACCGATGGCGACGCGCTGGCGTTGGCCGCCGGACAGGGCACCGGGCTTGCGGTCCAGAAGCGGGCCGATCTGCAAAATCTCGGCTGCTCGCGCGACGCGCTTTTCAATCTCGGCGGCGGGCATCTTGGCGTTTTTCAGGCCAAAGGACAGGTTCCCGCGCACCGTCATCTGCGGGTAAAGCGCATAGGATTGGAACACCATGCCGATCCCGCGTTCGGACGGTTCGGCCCAAGTGACGTTTTGGCCCTTGATCCAGATTTGCCCGTCGCTGGGGTCCAAAAGCCCGGCCAGACAGTTCAGAAGCGTCGATTTCCCGCAGCCCGAGGGGCCGAGGAGGACGATAAACTCCCCCTCTGCCACATCGAGATTCAGGGTTTTCAGCACCGACACCGCACCGAAATTCAGGGTCAGGTCACGCACAGAGATAGAGGTTGCAGCGGTCATGTCGGATCAGCCTTTCACCGCACCCGCCGCGATACCGCGGACGAAGAGCTTGCCGGAAGCGAAGTAAACGATCAGGGGAACAAGGCCCGTCAACAGCGTCGCCGCCATGTTGACGTTGTATTCCTTTACCCCCTGCACGGAGTTGACGATGTTGTTGAGTTGCACCGTCATCGGGTAAAGTTCGGGCTTGGTATAGACCACGCCGAACAGGAAATCATTCCAGATCCCTGTGACTTGCAGGATGATGGCCACCACGAAGATCGGCAGGCTCATCGGCAGCATGATGCGGAAATAGATGCCCCAGAAGCCCGCGCCATCGACGCGCGCGGCCTTGAACAACTCTTCCGGCAGGGATGAGAAGTAGTTGCGGAACAGCAGCGTCAGGATGGGCATGCCGAAGATGGTATGGACCAGCACCAGACCCCAGAGCGTGCCATAGATGCCCATTTCGCGCAGCAGGATCACGATGGGATACAGCATGATCTGATAGGGGATGAAGGACCCGAAGATCAGGATCGTAAAGAAGATGTCCGATCCCTTGAAGCGCCAGTTCACCAGCGCGTAGCCGTTGATTGACGCAATGATGATGGAAAAGAACACCGACGGGATCAGGATGCGGACCGAATTCCAGAAACCGCGCGACAGGCCGTCACAGTTCAGGCCGGTGCAGGCCTCGGACCACGCCTTGACCCATGGCTGGAAGGTGATTTCCACCGGCGGGGCAAAGATGTTGCCCATGCGGATTTCCGGCATGCCTTTGAGCGAGGTCATCACCATGACCCACAAGGGCAGAAGGTAATAGACCGAGACGACGAACAAGGTGCCGTAGAGCATGATGTTCCCGGGCGACAGCACGCGGCGCGGTCTGGGGCCGCGTGGACCGCTGCCGATGGCCGTGCGGGCAGAGGCCGGGCTTAGGCTTGTGGTTTCAGCCATTCTTTTTGCCTCCGAATTCCAGATAGGCCCATGGGATCAGCACGATCAGCACGGACAAGAGCATCATGGTCGAGGCGGCAAAGCCTTGGCCAAGGTTCTGCGCGGTGAACATGTAGCGGTAGACATACATCGCAGGCACTTGGCTGGCATTGCCCGGCCCGCCCGAGGTTTGGGCGACCACAAGGTCGTAAAGGCGGATGATCCCCGACGCGACCAGCACCAGCGTGGTGATAAAGACGGGGCGCATCATCGGGATGACGACGAAGATATAGGTTTTCCAGCGCGGGATGCCGTCAACGCGCACGGCCTTCCAGATATCCTCATCAATACCGCGCAGACCGGCCAGCATGATGCACATCACGAAGCCGGTTCCCTGCCACAGCCCCGCGATCAACAGGCCGTAAAGCACGGTGTCCGGGTTCGACAGGGGATCGAATTCAAAGGTGGTGAACCCGAGGCCGCGCACGAATTCCTGAATGCCAAGGTCGGGGTTCAGCAGCCATTGCCACACCAGACCCGTCACCACAAAGGACAGGGCAAAGGGATAGAGCATGATGGTGCGGAACGTGTCCTCGAACCGGATCTTCTGGTCCATCAACACGGCCAGCAAGAAGCCCATGCTGATCGTGAGGATCAGCGAGAGCACGCCGAAGATCATCAGGTTCTGGATCGAGGTCAGCCAGAGGCTGTTGCTCCAAAGCCGTTCATATTGGTCGAGACCGACGAAATTCAGCTTGGGCAGGAGTTTTGAGTTGGTGAAGGAATAGGTCACCGTCCACAGGGTGCCGCCGACAAAAACCACCAAGGCCGTCAGGACCATCGGGATGGCCGCAATCTTGGCGTAGATGTTGCGCAGGGGACGCATGCGCCGAGGGTTGCCCGCCATGTCCGGTCTCGCTTGCGAAGGGAAAGGGAAGAGTCGACGAAGGGCCAGCC
>CALRPK020000346.1:0-3650 GCA_943370015.1 Paracoccus haematequi | reverse complement strand
CCCCATATTCCCCGCCATGACCGCGCTTCTGATCCCCGTCCTCCTCGCCATCGGCTATGCCCTTGTGATGTACCGCCTGTCGGTCTGGCGGACGCATAAGCTGTTGACCGACCGCAGCCGTCCCTTGCGCGATCCGGACCTTGCCCGTCTGACCCAGCGTCTGGCACAGGCCCAAGGCGTGGACCGCATCGACGTGCAGGTGTTCGAGATTGAGCCAGTGAATGGCCTTGCCGCCCCCGATGGCCGCATCTTCCTGACGCGCGGGTTTCTGACGCAACGCGCCAAGGGCAAGGTGACGGACGAGGAACTCGCCGCCGTCATCGCCCATGAACTCGGCCACGTCGCCTTGGGCCATTCGCAGCGCCGCATGATCGACTTCACCGGGCAGAATGCGATTTTCGTGATGCTCTCGGCGCTGCTCGGTCGTTTCCTGCCCTTCATCGGGGTCTGGATCGCCAATCTGATCTCTGCCGCCGTCGCCGCGCGCCTGTCGCGCCGGGATGAGTTTGAGGCCGATGAATACGCCACCGCCCTGCTGATCAAATCCGGCATCGGCACCGCGCCGCAAAAGTCGCTGTTCCGCAAACTCTCCAGCATGACCGGCGGCGGGGGCGGCATGCCAGAATGGCTGCTGTCGCATCCCACGACCGAGGAACGCATCGCCGCGATTGAGGCGAATGAGCGTCGCTGGCTTCAGCCCGCCTGAACGGCCTTTGCCAGACGCGGCAGTTGCGCGCGTTTGAGCAGCGCCTTCAATGACACCGCCTGCCCCGCCATGTCCTCGGCCCGCGCATGAACGGAGGCGATCACCGCGCCCACCGGACCCTCATGCTTGGACCAAAATTCCCACAGCAACCCATCCGGGTCGCGCCGGTCCAGCCCCTCTGCCGCCAGCACATGGCGCGGAAAATCCACGGCGTTGAAGGTGACGATGGCATCGGCGCCTGAGGCCACAGCCACTGCCAAGACATGCAGATCATTCGGATCGGGCAGCACCAACCGCGCCTCAATCGCCGGGGCCGCCATCTGCATTGCCATCGGGAAAGCGGCACGCAAACGCGCAACCTCTCCCCGCACCAGCGCCTCAGCCAAGGGGCCAAGCTTCACCGTCGCCCGCGCCCATTCCTCTAAGATACGCTCTGACCAGACTGGCCGGAAGATCCCCGCCGCCGCCACGCCGATCAGAAGATCACGCAGCACCGGTGGGTAGAGGACACAGGCATCCAGAACCAGTTTCACCCGGTCAATCCAGCCGGAACACCAAGGATTTCAGATAGCCCGACTCCGCCAGTTGCGGCAGCATCGGGTGATCCGCCCCGGCAAATCCGGTGTGCAACAACTGCCCCCGCCGCCCGCCGCGCCCGATACCGCGCGCGCTGGCATTGCGGAAGGCCGACAAATCCGCCGCATGGGAACAAGAGCAGAGCACCAGATAGCCCCCCGGTGCCACCAAGGGCGCGGCCAACCGCGCCAGCCGTTCATAGGCACGCAACCCCGCCTCCAGCGCCGGTTTGGCGGGGGCAAAGGCGGGCGGGTCACAGATCACCGTGTCGAACTGCGCGCCCTCTGCCCCCAACTCCTCCAGCACCGCGAAGGCATCGCCTTGGCGGGTGGCGAAACGGTCGGCCAGACCGCTGGCCTTGGCCCCACCCTCCGCCAGCGCCAAAGCGGCGGCAGAGGCATCGACCGCCAATGCTTCGGTTGCGCCCGCCGCCAGCGCGGCCAAAGCAAAGCCGCCGACATGGGTGAACACATCCAAGACCCGCCCGCCCCGCGCCAGACGCGCGGCAAAGGCATGGTTGGGCCGCTGGTCATAGAAGAGACCGGTTTTCTGGCCACCCGTCACATCGGCCAGATAGGTCGCGCCATTCATCGGCACCTCGATCGACCCCGCCACAGTGCCGGACAGGATGACCGTCTCTTCCTCCAACCCCTCAAGTCCCCTCGACCGGCCCGTGCCGTTCTTCACCACGGTCTGCACACCCGTCACCGCGCGCAAGGCCGCAGCCAAAGCGTCAATATGCGCCTCGGCCCAAGCGGCATTGGGCTGAATCACCGCCGTATCGCCATAGCGGTCGATCACCACGCCGGGCAGGCCATCCGCCTCGGCATGGACCAGCCGGTAGAACGGCGCGTCATAAAGCTGCGCGCGCAAGGCCAGCGCCCGCGAGAGACGCGCCGCGAACCACGCCTGATCAATCACCGCCGCAGGGTCGCGATCCAGCACCCGCGCGATGATCTTGGATTTCATGTTGACCGTCACCAACCCCAAGGGCCGACGCTCACCATCCTCCAGCACCGCCAAGGCACCGGGGACGAGGTTCTGCGTGCGCCGGTCGGTGACCAGCTCATCGGCATACACCCATGGAAAGCCATGGCGGATTGCCCGCGCCTCTGCCTTGGGTTTCAGGCGGACGGTGGGAAGGCCTACAGGGCCGGTGGCTTCGGGCGCGTGATGCGGAACGGATGGGGTGCTCATGCCTTTTCCCATAACCGGATTCGGCGCAAAAGGGAAAGGATCCCCGCACGCACTGTCGCAGCCGCCTTGAAAC
This sequence comes from Paracoccus haematequi, assembly GCA_943370015.1. Classification (GTDB taxonomy): domain Bacteria; phylum Pseudomonadota; class Alphaproteobacteria; order Rhodobacterales; family Rhodobacteraceae; genus Paragemmobacter; species Paragemmobacter haematequi_A. Next base: position 1,098 of record CALRPK020000346.1, on the reverse strand, counting down.
GGGTTGTTAGCGCTAACAGTTTTTGCTAGAACACCGCCAACCGCCGAAAGCAGGAGCCTGCCATGACCCTCCATCCCGTTGTCGCCCAAGTCACCGACCGCATCCGCGCCCGGTCCGAAGCCGCGCGGGGCCTCTATCTGGAACGGATGGGCAAGGCGGCCAGCGCAGGCCCCGCGCGCGGGCATCTGGCCTGCGGCAACCAAGCCCATGCCTATGCCGCGATGGGGGCGGATAAGGACGCCCTCGCCGCAGGCAAGGTGCCCAATATCGGCATCGTCACCGCCTATAATGACATGCTGTCCGCCCACCAACCGTTTGAGGATTATCCCAAACTGATCCGCGACGCCGCCCGCAAGGCCGGGGCCACAGCGCAGGTCGCCGGTGGCGTGCCCGCGATGTGTGACGGCGTGACCCAAGGCCAGCCGGGGATGGAACTGTCGCTCTTCTCGCGCGACGTGATCGCCTTGGCGGCGGGTGTGGCGATGAGCCACAACACCTTTGACTCCGCGCTTTACCTTGGCGTCTGTGACAAGATCGTGCCCGGCTTGATCATCGCGGCGGGCACCTTCGGCCATGTGCCGTCGATCTTTGTGCCTGCGGGTCCGATGACCTCTGGCCTGCCGAATGACGAGAAATCCAAGGTCCGCAACGCCTTTGCCAATGGTGAGATCGGGCGCGACAAGTTGATGGCGGCGGAGATGGCCAGCTACCACGGCCCCGGCACCTGCACCTTCTACGGCACCGCCAACACCAACCAGATGCTGATGGAGTTCATGGGCCTGCACCTGCCCGGTGCCTCTTTCGTCAATCCCGGTACGCCCCTGCGCGCGGCCCTGACGACGGCAGCGGTGGAACGCGCGGCCCAGATCACCGCGCAGGGCAATGACTACCGCCCCGTCGGCGAAATCCTGGACGAGCGCGCATACGTCAACGGTCTGGTCGGGCTGATGGCGACGGGCGGATCGACCAACCTCGTGCTGCACCTGCCCGCGATGGCGCGGGCGTCGGGCGTTCTGCTCGACCTGCAAGACTTCGCGGACCTCTCTGAGGTCGTGCCGCTGATGGCCAAGGTCTATCCCAACGGTCTGGCCGATGTGA
>CALRPK020000345.1:0-3650 GCA_943370015.1 Paracoccus haematequi | reverse complement strand
CCTCCAGAGCTTTTCCAAACATCTCAGTGCCTTGATGATGCCTGAGCGGGGCAACGGTCCCGTTTGGTGCATCAATCCCCATGATTGGACTGCGCTGCGGCGCAGAGGGCGGCGACGGCGCATGAGGCAAGGCGCGACACGGTGCTGTCACTGCGGCTGTTCAGGATCACCGGCACCTTGGCGCCCATCACCACGCCTGCGCTTTCGGCGTGGCTGATGAAGGCGAGTTGTTTGACCAGCATATTGCCCGCATCAAGGCCCGGCACCACGAGGATATTGGCCCGCCCTGCCACAACCCCGGTCAGGCCCTTGGCCCGTGCGGCGGCAAGGTTCACGGCATTGTCCATCGCCAGCGGTCCTTCGACCAGACCGCCGTGGATCTGGCCACGGTCGGCCATTTTGGACAGCAAGGCGGCGTCGAGCGAGGATTGGATCGCAGGGTTCACCGTTTCCACTGCCGACAGGACAGCCACACGCGCCTGCATTCCCAAAGACAGCGCCAGGTCGATGGCGTTCTGGCAGATGTCCATCTTTGTGGCGAGGTCCGGTGCGATGTTGATAGCCGCATCGGTGACCAGCAGCGGTTCAGGCTGCCCCGGCACATCCATCACGAACACATGGGTCAGGCGCCGCCCAACCCTGAGGCCAGTCTCCTTGTCCAGCATGGGGCGCAGCAGGTCGTCGGTGTGCAGATGGCCTTTCATCACCGCGCTGGCGCAGCCTTCCTGCACCAGAGTGCAGGCCCGCGCGGCGGCGGCAGCGTCGCCTTGGATGTCGATCACCTTAATCCCGCTGAGGTCCGCCCCGATGGTGCTGGCCACCGTTTGTATTCTGCGCGCATCACCGATCAGGATCGGCGTGATGAGGCTTTCCTTCGCAGCCAAGAGCGCGGCGCTGAGGGCGTTCTCGTCATGCGGGCAGACCACGGCGGTGATGAGGGCAGGCAGCGGGCGGGCGCGGGACAACAGCGCCTCGAAATGGCGATGGCGCTGCACCACCAGTCCCGGCACCAGCACATCCGGGTGGTCGAACTTTTCCAAGGGGGCGATCACATCGGCCTCGCCGGTCAGGATCAGCCTGCCATCGCTGTGCAGCACATCGGTCCGCAGACGCACGATCCCATCGGCCTTGGACAGGACGGTGGCGCGGGTGACCACCTCTTCGCCTGCAATGGCGCGGCTGTGGAAATCCAGAGTTTGGCGACGATAGACCGTTCCCGGCCCCGGAAGCTGGGTGCCCAGCACGGCCGAGATCAATGAGGCGATGAACATCCCCGGGGCCACGCGTTCGCTGTGCCCGTCACCATCCAGATCGCTGTCGGTCAGATGCATGGGGTTGGAGTTGCCCGAGGAGACGGCAAAGACGAAAAGATCATCCGCCGTGATCAGCCGCCGCAGCTCTGCCGTGTCGCCGATGCAGATTTCGTCAAAGGTCCGGTTCACCATCCGCATGTCAGCCCCCGTGTCGTCCGCAAAGGACGCTTTGGTGATGGCTGATGGTGGGGGATGGGGTCAAGCGCAGTGCAGTCTTTGGTCGGCGGCACGCCGCGCGGGCGGGCGCTGTTTCGGCCCTGAGACGCGCTTTGGCACGCCCCTTGCCATAGGGGCGTTGGGCTGCGGTGGCCTTTGTCCGCCCCATTGCCACATCAAAGCCGGTCTGGTGCGTCCAGCCCGGCCTTGACGCGTGCTATCCCCACCCTTGGTCGGTTCGGCCCCGCTGCGTCTGGGGTCTAGGCGTCCGGACGTCTGGCCTGCCATGGCCGCGTTGCGTGCGGCTCAGCGCCGCTTTTCGCGCCCCGGCAGAGTGCCCCATCCCAAAGTTCATGCCGAAAGCCTTGGTCGCCTGCGGATCATTTATATCAATATGACAATACAAAACTTCCTGTTTGCGCTGGATCAAAGGATTTTCAGACCACAGGGAGGGGCGTGACAGCCGAAAGTCTGGGACGGTCCAACCCATAGAGGGATGGCATGGGCCAAGGGTGCGCGCAGGCCATCCCGACGCCGAATGGGGTTTTTCAAACAGCGGCGATACGCATGGTTAACGGCTCAGTTCGGGCCGGATGTGTGTCGGATAGCAAGTCATGGATTATCAAATTTACACCCGCCCCTTTGCCTCCCATAGACCCGCGATGGCGCGGTTTATTGGACAAAATAAAAGTGGATCAAGTGTTTATTGGAAATCCTCTGCCGCGCATGTCGTTGCACCCTGCTCGTTCGAGGTAGGTCGCTCGCCAAAGGTATGGGTTTTCTCCAGCCGCGGCGAAAGAGGGGCACACCTCGGTCTGGGATGGGTGGTCGTTTCGGGGTCTTCCCGGTCTACCCAATCTGAACCTTCGGAGGTGTGACCATGATTTCGATCCAGACAGGCAGCACCGCCTATGCCCCCGAGGCCGGCATCTTCGATGCGGACCACTTCGGCTACAACTACACCGGCTTTCGGTCATTTTCGCGATTTGATAACCAACTTGAGGGTTCGACCGTCGGGATGATCACTTGGCCCGGTGGGTCCTTGGCCGAAAACGGCACCAGCAAGTTCGGGATGGAATATGACGGGCTGTGGAATGGCCCGGACTCGGCGGGCAATCTGCCGGAGTTGATGGCCTATGCGCGGGACACTGGCGCGACGCTGGCGGTGGTGTTGCCGACGCTGCGCTACGTTGACCGGTTCGACGTCATGCGTGCCGATGTGCGCAACTTCATGTCTGACCTGCTGGGCGGCGCCTATGGTCCCTTGCCCGACAACATGATCCTTGAAGTGGGCAGCGAGTTCTATTCCACCTTCAAGGGCATGCCCAACCCGGCGCAGCTTTATGGCGATATTGCCGATACGATGATCCGGGAAATCCAATCCTGTCTGGATGATCCCAACCTCAATGTGCTGGACAATGATTTGGGGATCGCCATCCAAGGCGGACGCAACATCAACGAAGATGCGATGCTGCGCGGTGAACTCAGCGATGAGACCTTCCGCAGCGTGGATATGGTGATCCATCACCGCTTTGTGGTGATGGCCACGGGCGTGGACAAATCCGCCGACCAGATCGGGGACATTCTTGACGCATGGGAGCACGACTCCGAAGCGGCGGGCGGCGAGCGGCCGGAACTGTTCTTGGGCACCTATAACGTGGCGTCATACACCCGTGGCGAGGCTTTGGGCGATTACCTCAAGCTTCAGGAGGGGCAGGGTCCGATGACCTATGACCCCGCCGTCGATCTGGCCGGGCGCACCGACGATGACTTTGAAAACTTCTACCAGCACAAGCTGGAGCGTTACGATTACGGTGCCGAACATCCCCGCGTGCTTTTGGAGATGATGGCCGAATACGGCGCAGAGGGCATGGGGGCTGCGGGCACCTATGGCAGCGACATGCAGCATGTCGCGCGGTTGACCTATACCGATGTGAATGGCGCACCGGTGAAGTTTGTCGGTCAGGACATGCTGGACATGATGGCCGAAAGCGTGGACGGCACGCATCTGTTGCAGACCAGCCTGACGAATGATGCGCGCGACGATATCTGGGTCTATGGCTATGAAAACGATGACAAGCTGGTGGTGTTCCTGTCCGGCTCGGCCAAGGCGGCGGGCAAGGTTGCGCTGAACATCGGCGGCTTGGGCGATGCCTATCACACGGTCTGGGGAGACAGTCT
>CALRPK020000344.1:0-3663 GCA_943370015.1 Paracoccus haematequi | reverse complement strand
GTGCTTCTGGGGTCGATCTTCGCCTTTGTCGTGATGCTGCAACTGGGCTGGTCGCAAGATGAAGCGATGTATCGCGCGGCCACGCTGCTGGTCGCGGCCAGCCCCTGTGCCGTGGTGATCTCTGTCCCCGCCGCCATCCTGTCGGCCCTGTCGGCGGCGGCGCGCGGGGGTGTGCTGTTCAAGGGGGGTGCGGCGCTGGAGCGCTTGGCGGCGGTGCGCATCTTTGCCTTTGACAAGACCGGCACCCTGACCAATGGCCGCGCCGATGTGACCCGCGTTGTCGCGGCAGGGGATGAGGGCACGTTCCTCTCCCTTCTGGGCGGGCTGGAGGCGCATTCCGAACACCACATCGCCACCGCCATCACCGCCGAACTGGCAAAGCGCGGTCTGACGCCCGTCACCGTCACAGATGTCGCCACCAGCCCGAGCGAGGGGATCACAGGCCAAGATGCCCAAGGCCCGGTCTGGGCGGGCAATCCCCGGATGGCCGCGCGCATGGAGGCAGACCTGTCCGATCCGCTTTATGCCGGGTTGCAGGATGGGGCGGAAACCGTGATCTGGCTGGGCCGTGGCGCGCAGGTTCTGGGGGCCGTCGCCGTTGCCGACCAACCGCGCGAAACCTCACGCGAGGGGATCGCCGCCTTGCGTCAGGGCGGGGTCGCGCAAGTGGTGATGATGACCGGCGACCGTCGCCCCGTGGCCGACCGCATCGGCGCGGCACTGGGCCTGACGCCGCAGGATATCCACGCCGACATGCTGCCCGAAGACAAGGTGCGCCTGCTGGACAAACTCGCCGGTCAGGCCCCGGTGGCCTATGTCGGCGACGGGGTGAACGATGCCGCAGCCCTTGCCCGGGCGGATGTGGGCATCGCGATGGGTGCGGCGGGCAGTGAGGTCGCGCTGCAAGCCGCCGAAGTGGCGCTCTTGTCCGACAATATGTCCCGCCTTGCCGCAGCCCAGCGCCTGTCGCGGCGGACGGCCACGATCATCCGGCAAAACCTGATCTTCGCCTTGGGCGCGATGGTGGTGCTGGTCATCGGTGGTCTGTTCTTTGAACTGCCCCTGCCCTTGGCCGTTCTGGGGCATGAGGGCGGGACCGTCCTTGTCGTGCTGAACGGTCTGCGCCTGCTGGCCGATCCGATCCGCAAGCCCGCTTGACCCCGAACCCCCGCCGCTTTCACAATGGCGCGGGGGTTTGGATGGACATATCAGCGGAATTCGCAGATCAGATCGCAGCGGGCGAACAGGCCGTGGCCGCTGGCCGCGCCGATGCCGCCATCGCCTTGGCCGAGGCGCTTTACGCTGCAGGCTGCCCCGATGTGTCGGTCTTTGTCTTTCACGCCCGCGCGCTTGACCTGTTGATGCGCCCACTGGCCGCCTTGGCGGTGTTGGGCGACGGTCTGGCCCTGCATCCGCAGTCGGGCCGTTTGCGGGTAGAGCGTGGCAAAATCCTTGCCCGCCAAGGCGACACCGCACAGGCCGAGGCGGCGTTCGACGACGCCCTGACCGTCGATCCCCGCCAGATGGAGGCGGTGAAGGGCATCCTGTCGCTGCGCCCCATGCCCTTGGACGATCCCCGTCTTGCGCTGGTGACAGCCGCCGCCGCCGATGCCGACCGCCTGCCGAACAAACGCGCCAAGGCGTTCTACATCCTTGGCCAAGTCTGGCTGGAAGCGGGTGAGATTGACCCCGCGATGGCCCTTTACGCACAGGCCAATGCATTGATGGCTTTGGGCCACGACCCCGCCAAGCTGGAATACCGCTTTGCCAGCGGCGCCTTTGACATCACCCGCGATGTGCTGGCCGAATACCCCCGCGCCGTGCCGCTGACGCCCCACTGCCCTGCGGTGCTGATCGCGGGCCTGCCCCGGTCGGGTAAAACCTTGGCCGAAACGCTGCTGACCCACAGCGGTGGCGTGCATGCGGGGGGGGAGTTGGCGCTTCTTAGCCGTTACGCGCGGGAACTTGATTGGTCGCAGGGCGGCGCGGCGGTGGTGGCGGGCTTGGCTGCGTTGACCCAATCCCCCCTCGCCCGGCGCTATACGGCGGCAGCAGAGGGGCGGCGCTTTGTCACGGACACCTCCCCCCCCACGCTGTTCCGGCTGGGGGTGATGGCGGCGCTGCACCCGGACGTGCCAGTGGTGCTGTGCCACCGCGATCCGCTGGATCTGGCAGCGGCGATGTATGTCAAACAATTCCGGCGCGGCAATCTGTTCACCACGCGGTTGGACAGTTTGGGCCGGGCCATCGCACGGGCCGAACGCATGATGGCGCATTGGCGGGACACCCTGCCGAACCCGATGCTGCATCTGGCCTATGAGGGTACCGCCCGCGATCCCGACACGACCGCGCGCAAACTGGCCGCCCTGACAGGCTTGCCGCCCCCACCCGCCACCAAGGCCAAACCACCCGCGCGCTTGCACCCCGCCCGCGCCAGCGATGGCCCCCCCGGCCCTGCGCTGATCGGTTTTGCCCGCCCCTTGGCCCGCTATCTGGAACCCGCCATGGCAGCCTATCGCGCCGAGAAAGAGAGACTTTCCCTGTCCCGCCCGCGCTGAAAGTGCCGAAACCGCCACAAAATGCGACATTCTTCACCCATTTTTGTCCAGAACCGGCAGCGCGACGCACAATGGCGCAAGGTTTGTCTTGACGGATGCCGCAGGCTGTCTATGTGCTGAATGAACGTTCATTCTCGGAACCCACAGCACATGACCGCGCCTGCCGCCCTGACAGCAGCCTCTGACACCCGCAGTGTCGAAATCCTTGACCGCGTGCGCCATGCGTTCGCAGAAAAGGGATTTGATGGCGCGTCGATGCAAGACCTTGCCCGCGCGGCGGGGATGAGCGTGGGGAACTTCTACCGCTATTTCCCCAGCAAAGCCGCGATTGTCGAAGGCTTGATCCATCGCGACCTGTCGGAAATCGAAGCCACCTTTGCCGCCGTGATGGGATCGCCCGATCCGCTGGCCGTGCTGCGGGCGACCCTTGCCGAACGGGTGAATGAAGATTGCGCCGCCGATGGGCAAATCTGGGCCGAAATCACTGCCGCCGCATTGCGCAAACCCGAAATCGGGGCCGTCGCGCAAAAGATGGAAGACGAAATCGCGGGCTACATGATGGCCGTCTTTGCCCGCATCACCGGTCTGCCTTTGGCAGAAACCCATATCCGCTTTCGCGCGCAGGCGACCTTGATCGTCATGTTGGTCAAGGCCGCCGCGATGCAACCCGCCCAAGAACCAGAGACGCGCAGTAATCTGTCTGCGCTGATCCTTCGTACAATAGATCGAACGCTTGACGAAGTCGTCGCAAGCGCCCTGAAAGGCTGACCCCATATCATGCGTTTTCCTCTTCTCGCCCCTGCGCTGTTCGCGGCCCTCGCTCTTCCTGCCCTGCCGGTCCACGCCCAGACCGAAACCGAAAGCGCCGCACCTGCGGTGACGGAAACCCTGCCCGCGATTTCGGTTTCAACGGTGGAAAAGCGGATGCTGCGGGATCGTGTCGTCGCCTCTGGCCTGATCGCTCCGGTGGAACGCATCCTTGTGGCCCCCTTGATCGAAGGTCAGCCGATTGAATCGCTTGAGGCGGACGTAGGCGATTATGTGCAGGCCGGGCAAGTGCTGGCCCGGCTGTCGCGTTCGACGCTAGAATTGCAAAAAACCCAAG
>CALRPK020000343.1:0-3667 GCA_943370015.1 Paracoccus haematequi | reverse complement strand
GGATCATGGCCACCAGCCAGACCGACCTTTCCGCCCGGATGGAGCAGGGCGCGTTCCGGCAAGACCTGTTCTATCGCCTGTCGGGTGTCACGCTGCATGTGCCGTCCTTGCGGGAACGGGTGGATGACATCCCGCTTTTGGCCGAACATTTCCTTGCTCGCAGTGAGCGGGACTTCGGCAACGTGCGCCGCCTGTCGAATGACGCCCGCGAACTTGTCCGCGCGCATTCTTGGCCCGGCAACGTGCGGCAGTTGGAAAACACCCTGCGGCGGCTGATGGTCACCTCATCCGAGGTGGAAATCACGCGGGCAGAGGTTGAGGCCGTGCTTGGCAACCAACCCGTGATGGAGCCCAGCAAAGGCGGCGGTGAGGGTGAGAAACTGTCCGCCAGCGTGGCGCGGCATCTGAAGCGCTACTTCGATCTGCATGGCGGCCAACTGCCGCCCCCCGGCGTCTATCAGCGCATCCTGCGAGAGGTGGAACTGCCCCTGATCGAAATCGCGCTGGATGCCACGGCAGGCAATCAGGCCAAATGTGCCGATCTTTTGGGGATCAACCGCAATACTTTGCGCAAGAAGATCACCGATCTCGATATCCGCGTGACACGCCGCCGCAAGCTGATGTAAAACCGCAACATCAAGCGTGGTATTCTGGGCGCAGGCCCGGTATCCCACAAGATGTGGCGGGCGGAACACAGTCGCCCCAAAGCAGGGAAGAGCGGTCCGTGCAACGCGCGGTGGCAAGTCAGGCATGGGAACGGCTGGTCCGTCTGCGGCGCAGGCGGCAGGTCCAGAATGGCATGACCTTTGGTCTGGTCTTTCTGGGGCCGCTTCTGGCTGTCTCCACCTTTCTGGCGCTTGGGCCACTCAGCCAAAGCAGCAACTCGCCCGCGCTGCGGCTGATCCTGCTGGCAGACCTTGTCTATATCCTCGTCGTCGCCGCCCTCGTGCTGGCCCGCATCGCCCGCATGATGGCGGCACGGCGCAGCGAATCCGCCGGGTCGCGCCTGCACCTGCGGCTGACCGCGATCTTCGGGGGCGTGGCGCTGGTCCCCACAGTGCTGGTCGCTGTCTTTGCGACTGTGACGGTGAATTTCGGGCTTGAGGGCTGGTTTTCCGACCGTGTGCGCGGCGTCGTCGGCTCCAGCCTGTCGGCGGCTGAGGCCTATGAGGCCGAACACCGCAACGACCTGACCGAGGATGCCAAGGCGCTGGCGGGCTATCTGAACGTGGCCAAGCAATCGACGTTCTTCCTGAAGGATTCCGATGTGCGCCCGCTCTTGACCCAAGGGCAACAGGCGGTGCAGCGCGGCTTGAAAGAGGCGTTCCTGATCGACGGGTCCGGCACGCTGAAAACGCGGGGGGAACGGTCCTATCTCTTTGATTACGAACCGCCCAAGGCCGATGAACTTGCCCGCGCCAAGGCGGGTGAGGTGGTGTTGATCCAAGACTGGTCGATCAACGAATTCCGCGCCTTGGTCTATCTGGATGCTTTCGCAGACCGCTACCTCTACGTCTCGCGCACGGTGGATGGGAACCTCTTGTCGCTGTTGGATGAAACGCGCGAAACCGTGGCGCTGTATCATCAGTTGGAGTCCGATCGCGGGCGGCTTTTGTTTGAATTTGGCCTTCTCTATCTGGGCTTTGCGCTGATCCTGATCCTTGCCGCCGGTTGGGTCGGCCTGTGGTTCGCCGAAGGGCTGTCGCGTCCCGTGGGGCGCTTGGCCGGTGCGGCGCAGCGGGTGGGCGGGGGCGATCTGGATGTGCAGGTGCCCGAAAGCGATGGCGATGATGAGATTGCCACCTTGGGCCGTCTGTTCAACCAAATGACGCGGCAGTTGAAAGGCCAACGCGACGCTTTGGTGGACAGCCATGCCTTGACCGAACAGCGCGGGCGGTTGTTCGACTCGGTGCTGTCCAACGTGACGGCGGGGGTGATCGGGCTGGACGGCACGGGGCGGATCGATTTCGTGAACCGGGCCGGGGTGCGGCTCTTGGATTTGCAGGGCGATCCGGCGGAACGGGCGCTGCGCGATGTGGTGCCAGAGTTTGCAGGCCTGTTCGACCGCCTGCGCGACGGTGGCTTGTCCGCCGCGCAGGAAGAGGTGCGGGTGACCCGCCGCGGTAAACTGGAAAGCCTGCTCGTCCGCATGTCCGTGCGCAGGGCCGAGGATGGGGGTCTTGAAGGCTATGTGGTCGCCTTTGACGATGTGACCGATCTTGTCAGCGCACAACGGATGGCCGCTTGGGGCGATGTCGCCCGGCGCATCGCGCATGAGATAAAGAACCCCCTGACCCCGATTGCGCTGAGCGCCGAACGCATCAAGCGCAAGTTCCGCTCTCAGGTCGCGGAACCGGCTGATCTGGAGCAGTATACCGACGTGATCGTGCGTCAAACCAATGACTTGCGCCGCATTGTTGATGAGTTTTCGCGTTTCGCCCGCATGCCGGAACCCGACCGGCGCGAAACCGATCTGGCCGTTCTGTTGCGCGATGCGGTGCTGTTGCAGGAAAGCGGGCAACCCGGTGTGCGTTTTGTCAAAGACCTGCCCGCACAGCCGCTGCTGATGGACCTTGACGGCACGATGATCACGCAGGCGCTGACGAACTTGATCAAGAACGCGGGCGAAGCAATTGAAAGCTATCAGGAAAAGGGTGCGCCCGCTGGCTTTGCACCGGAAATCCGGGTGCTTTGCCTGCCTGATGCCGATGGCGTCACAATCCGCATCATGGACAATGGCACGGGCCTGCCGCCCGACCGCAGCCGATTGTTTGAACCCTATGTTACCACACGCGAAAAGGGCACCGGCCTTGGCCTGCCCATCGTCAAGAAGATCATCGAAGAACACGGCGGCACGCTTGGCCTGACCGACGCGCCGCCGTTTGAGAAGAACGCCCGTGCCGGGGCGATGGCCGAAATTCGGCTGCCGCGGCTGTCACGGGCGGCCCGCAAAAAGAGCCCAGCCTCGGTTTACGCGACCGAAACGGGCCAAACTATCGAAATGGGGAACGGATGAGCAGCATTCTGATCGTTGACGACGAAAAGGATATCCGCGAACTGATCGCGGACATTCTGAAGGACGAGGGCTATCAAGTTAGACTGGCAGGCAATTCCGATGATTGCATGGCCGAGATCAACGCAGAGCCGCCGGCGCTGATGATCCTTGATATCTGGTTGAAAGATTCCCGGATGGATGGGATCGACATCCTGAAATCGGTTAAGCGCGACAATCCCGATGTGCCGGTGGTCATCATCTCGGGCCACGGCAACATTGAAATCGCGGTCGCGGCGATCAAGCAGGGTGCCTATGACTTTATCGAAAAACCCTTCAATATCGACCAGTTGATGGTCGTTGTGTCCCGCGCGATGGAAACCAGCCGCCTGCGCCGGGAAAACAGCGAATTGCGCCGCAAGGATGTGACCCAGTCGGATATGATCGGCGGAAGTCCGTCCTTCAAGGGCTTGAAATCGCAGTTGGAAAAGGTCACGCGGTCGAATGGTCGGGTGATGCTGACCGGGCCTGCGGGGTCGGGCAAGGAACTGGCCGCGCGTTTCATCCATGGCAATTCGGCGCGGGCCTCGGCCCCGTTCATCTCGGTCTCGTCGGCCACGGTCGAGCCAGAACGGATGGAAGAGGTGCTGTTCGGCCGGGAAACCGCCGAGCGCG
>CALRPK020000342.1:0-3677 GCA_943370015.1 Paracoccus haematequi | reverse complement strand
CAGCGCGGCGGCGATGGTGCCATGCATGGTCTGGGGATAGACCTGCGCCACCACCTTGTTCTTGTGTTCATGGACGTTCTCACCAAAGACGGTGACACGGATGTTCATGGTCTTCTCCTAAACTTCCCGGCGCGTGGCGCGGGTGTCCTGTGGTCAGCGGATCGGTTTGCCGTCCGCGTCAAAGCGGTGAATGTTCATTGCCTGCGGGCGTAGCCCGATGCGCGTGCCCAAGGCAATGGAAAGCTTACCCGGTTGGCGCACGATGACAGGTTCGTCGCTGCCGATTTCGACGAACAGGAAGTTGTCAGAGCCGAGGTCTTCGGCATGCACGACCTCTCCCCCCCAATCCCCCGCGCCATCGGGCAGGACGTCGATATGTTCTGACCGGATGCCCAGCGTGGTGCAGTCATGGGCATCGGCAAAGGCCCCGGTCAGGAAGTTCATCTTCGGGCTGCCGATGAACCCCGCCACGAACAGCGAATTCGGGCGCTCATAAAGCTCCGCCGGGGTGCCCACCTGTTCCAGCCTGCCATCGCGCAAGACGGCGATGCGGTCGGCCAGAGTCATCGCCTCGACCTGATCATGGGTGACGTAGATCATCGTCACATCCGACATCGAATGATGCAGCTTGGCGATTTCCAGACGGGTCTGCACCCGCAGGGCGGCATCGAGGTTCGACAGCGGTTCGTCAAACAGGAAGACGCGCGGATCGCGCACGATGGCGCGGCCGATGGCCACCCGTTGACGCTGACCGCCCGACAGTTGCTTGGGCAGGCGGTCCAGCAGATGGTCGATCTGCAACAGCTTCGCCGCATCCCGCACGCGCTGGTCAATCTCGGCCTTGGTGGCCTTGGCCAGTTCCATGCCGAAGGCCATGTTATCATAGACCTTCATATGCGGATAAAGCGCGTAGCTTTGGAACACCATCGCGATCCCACGCTTGGACGGCACAAGGTCATTCACCCGCTGCCCGTCAAAGGCCATGTCACCCGTGGTGATATCCTCCAGCCCCGAAATCAGGCGCAGCAGGGTGGACTTGCCGCAGCCCGAAGGCCCGACAAACACCATGAATTCGCCCTTGTTGATCTCAAGGTCGATGCCCTTGATCACCTGCACGGCGCCATAGGACTTGGTGACGTTCTTCAGTTCTATCTTGGCCATGCTGGATCAGCCTTTCACGCCGCCGGCGGTCAGGCCCGCCACGATCTTGCGCTGGAAAATGAGGACGAGGATGACAAGCGGCACCGTCACGATCACGCTGGCGGCCATGATCGGCCCCCACGGAATCTCTTGCTGTGACGCGCCAGAGAGCAGCCCGATGGCAACCGGCACGGTGCGGGTTGTCTCGGAACTGGTGAAGGTCAGGGCGAACAGGAATTCATTCCACGCCCCGATAAAGGCCAGCAACCCCGTCGTGACCAGCGCAGGCCACAAAAGCGGCAGGAACACGCGGGTGATGACGATCCACGGGGTGGCCCCGTCGACGATGGCGGCCTCTTCGATTTCCACGGGCAGGTCGCGCATGAAGGTGGTCAGCACCCAGACGGTAAAGGGCAGGGTAAAGATCGTGTAGGACAGGATCATCGCCCAAGGCGTGTTGAAGATGCCGATGAAGCGGATCAATTCAAATAACCCCGCCAGCACCGCAATCTGCGGAAACATCGACACCGCAAGGATGGTCATGAGCAGCAGCCCCCGCCCCCGGAACCGCACCCGTGCCAGCGCGTAAGAGGCGGTCACCGCCAGAAACAGCGCAAAGACGACCGTGGTGGTGGCGATGAACACCGAATTCAGGATCGACCGGAAAAAGTTCCGGCCATTGAACACGGTGATGTAGTTCGTCAGGTCAAAGGACCGGGGCAGGTAGTTGATGGCAAAAAGCTCGGTCCCGGTCGCGAAGCTGGTCACGATGGCGTAGTAGAAGGGAAAGACGGAAAAGACGACGATCACCACGACCAGCGCATAAAAGGCCGTGGTCTTGAACAGCTTTTGCGCGGTCATTGCTTGCCCTCCCCCGACAGGTCCACCCGGCCCAGCCAGATGTAGAGCGAGACGAAAATCGCGATGATGGCGAACAGCAGCGTCGATTGCGCCGCGCCATAGGCGAACTTGTCAAAGTCGATCATGTTCTCGCGGCTGATCACGCTCATGGTCTTGGTGGCGGCAGAATTGGGCGTCAGCACATAGACCAGATCGAACACCCGCAGCGCATCCAGCATGCGAAAGATCACCGCCACCATCAGCGCGGGCCGGATCAAGGGGAGCGTGACCTTGAAGAACACCTTGATCGGGTTCACCCCGTCCAGCTTTGCCGCCTCATAGATATCGCGCGGCACCATTTGCAGACCGGCAAGGATCAACAAAGCCATGAAGGGCGTGGTTTTCCACACATCCACCATCAGCACGGCATACATCGCCGTATCGGTGCTGGCGGTCCACGCGATCTTTTGCTCGATCAACCCGACACGCAGCAGGATGTCATTGATGATTCCGAACTGATCGTTCAGCATCCACGCCCACATCTTGGCCGAGACGATGGTGGGAATGGCCCAAGGGATCAGGATCGCGGCGCGCACCAGACCGCGCCCCTTGAATTCGGCATTCAGCACCAGTGCCACGATCAGCCCCAACACGGTTTCAATCAGGACCGAGGCGACGGCAAAGCGCACCGTGTTCCAGACCGCGTTCCACCATGCCGGATCAACCAGCGTGCCTCGGTAGATCACCTTGCCGGACGACAGCGTTCGCATGGACAGGTAATTGTCCAACCCGATCCACTTGCCGCCATAGAGGTTCGACAGCGTGGTGTCGGTAAAGGAAAACCAGATCGTCCGCAGCAAAGGCCAAGCGGCGACACAGATCAGGGCGAAAAGCATCGGGGCCAGAAACCAAAAGGCGGCGCGCTGGCGTTGCTGCTGAAGACTGAGACCCGCGTTGCGCGGGACGATGGGCGCGGCTGTCATCCGGGGTTCCCTCCCTTGAACCGTCAGAAAACGGGGCAGAAAACGGGACGGGCGGCACCGGGCCGCCCGCCCTGAAAGGTCAGGCCAAACGGGAGGTTACCAGCCCGAACCCTTCAGATCCTCAAGCTCCACCTCAAGCAGTTCAAGGTTTTCGGCGGCGGTGCCACTGCCCGACAGGGTGTTGTGCACGGCGGACCAGAACTTGGACGATACCTCGTTATACTTGCCCTTGGTCGGTGCCGACGGGCGCGGCACGGCTTGCAGGAACACGTCCTTCCAGCGCGGGATGATCGGCTGCGCGGCGGCGATATCGGCATCGTCATAAAGCGAGACGATGGTCGGCAGGTTCGATTCATTGATCGCGCGCTGCTTTTGCGCCTCAGGCCCGGCCAGATACAGCGCAAGGCTGATCGCGGCCTCTTGCTTGGTCGAATACTTCGACACCGCCACGTTCCAGCCACCCAGCGTTGCCGCCGAAGTGTCGTTGCCACCACCGGTCGGCAGCGGGGCCACGTCGAACAGGCCCTTCACGGCAGAGTCGTCGCCATTGCCCAGACCGTAGGCATAGGGCCAGTTGCGCATGAACACGGCATTGCCGGTCTGCCAGACGCCGCGCGCCTCTTCTTCCTGATAGGCCAGCACGCCATCCGGGGAAATCGTGCCGACCCAGCCCTTGACGGTGTCCAGCGCCGCCACGGCCTTTTCGTTGTTGAT